>DOMV01000462.1 GCA_003509805.1 Planctomycetaceae bacterium | reverse complement strand
TCCACAATGGGCTCATTCTGGTATTCCGCCATGAAAGTCTTCCTGTAACAGACTGTTCGTCTCAAGCCAGGTCTTGATGTTTTCCAACAAGTCCTTGCCGCGCTCCGCGCTGGCGGCGATCAAACAAACGAAGGACGCCGCACCGGAGAGCGCCGCCCAGGCGACGGCGGTTTGGCACAAAACGGTCTTGCCGCTCCCGCGCGGCATCGCCATTGCGAACAGGCCGCCTTTCGTCACGGACCGTTCGATTTTTTTGATGACACGGAGATGGTCCTCCGACCACGGAAGATAAAAAACCTCGCCAAAATACGTTTCACAAAAGGCTCGGAACGATGCGAGCGAGGCTTTTTTTCGCTCGGGATCGACGACGGCAGGCAATTCGCCGATGTCCTGGGCGGCACGGACTTCCTCGGCATTCTTCTCAGCCTGTTTCCGTTTTCGTTCGTTATAATCCCGCGTTTTATTTTCGTCACGGAAATACAGGAACGTCAGCCAAGCGGCATATTTCAGGAGATCGACCGACTTGCCATCCGATGTATTGATGTCGCTCTGCCGGTGGGTTTTGAGCCGCCGTTCCGACAAAACCGTGCCGAAACCGGCCTGGTTGACACGCCGAACGAGCGTGGCCGGTCGCATCGTGAGATTACTCGGGGAATTATTCGGCGTCATTGGAAAACATTCCGTTCAAAAAAGCGAGGTATCGGACAAGATCGACAGTGCCGTCCCCGGAAAGAAGATTGCCGGTCTCGGCGATTTCCGTAACCTGTTCGGCGGTGATGAGCTTTTGAGCCGATGCGGAAAGGCGTTGCGCCAATTCGCCCGGCGTGAACGCGACGGGCTTTTCAGATGCCATGTTTGTGATGAAACCCTTCTTTGGAATGAGCGAAATCGGGAGCGAAGCGACCATTTCGCGGGTTGTCACATGGAGCGGAAGCTCCGTCAAAACCGCCCTCGGCGGACTCCTCGAAGATTTTCGTTTTCATAAAATGCCACGCCGATTTCGGAATTTTCGGCAGCATTTCGATATGTTTTTCCTTGATGAGTGTAACGGGAATTTTATGGACGAACGCCTCGGTCATTTCGAGCCGAACGCCCTCGCTCTTGTTCCAGCCCTCGATTCCGACGATCAAAACCTCGTCCGAGCGGCGAAGGATCGGCAGATCGACGGCCAGCCATTTTTCGTGCGACAAGTCACAACCGCCGAACTCGGCGGCAGGCACGCTGTTCAGGAGCGGCGAAAAAACCGGGACGCCCGCCTTCATCAGCACGGCGGTGATGCGGCAGGCTTTCAGGTACCGTTCACGCCGGGTTTCAGGGCTTTCGTGGGAGTACGGCGTCGCAAGATAGAGCATTGGCAAAGTCCTTTCACAAAATTGGTCGGTAAAATTCGGCGAAGAATTCCCTTGGCGTTGGCGACGGGATCGGGTATAATAGCAACATACGGCGTTTAACCGTTTTTTGGCAAAAGTATCGTTCGGGAAGCGAAACCATGTCCTTACAGGGAATTACGTCCGGCCCGTTTTTGACCGAGGAAGACCAGGAGTCGATGCAATCGACCGTTTTGGCGATTGCGCATGCGGGAAACATCCGCTTGGAATCGGGGGGGGCGACCTATCCGTTGCCGCCCATCGTGGCACGAAAAATCGTCAATATGCTCAGCTTGATAGCAAACGGAGAGGATATCGAAATTGCTCCGGCAAAAACTGAGTTAACCGTTTCTCAAGTAAGAAAATTTCTCCGCACATCGGAACGCCATGTAAACGATTTACTTGATGCGGGCGAAATCGCATTTCGGATGAATGGAAGCGAGCGAATGGTTCTGCGCGACAGCTTGCTCGAATTCGAGCAACAACGTGAGGGCGCAACCGCCTTTCTGGACGATCTTCTTGAGTTGTCGAAAGAGGTGGGTACATACGATGATTGAAGCGGTCTACGACGCAAACGTGTTGTACTCCGCTTCGTTACGCGACTTTCTTTTGCGTCTTGCATCACCCAGGCTGGTTAAACCGTACTGGTCCAAGGAAATTCAGAACGAATGGATGCGGAGTCTTTTTCGTAATCGGCTGGATTTGTTGCCAGAGCGGTTGGAACGAACTCGACGAGAAATGGATGCTTGGTTTCCAAAAAGCCTTGTTATTGGATACGAGCATCTCATTCCCACGCTTCAGCTTCCCGACCCGGACGATCGGCATGTTCTCGCCGTGGCGATTCACGCGAAGGTGCCGTTGATCGTGACGTCCAACCTCAAGGATTTCCCTGCCGATGCTTTGGCGCGTTATCATGTCGAGGCAATTTCTCCTGACGATTTTGTCCTCCGCGTAATCGAACACGACCCGGAGGGTTTTATCGCTACGGTTGCCAAGCATCGTCCTCTCCTGCAACGCCCACCCAAGACTGCCGAGGAATACATCGACACGCTCCGCCGTCAGGGGCTGACGAAAACGGTCGCTTTTCTCGAGCAGCATCGCGACGAAATATGACAGGCCGAAACACGGCGATTTGCGACGTTGTCGGAGCCGGGTTGCCCAAAGAATCGAAATCAGGCCGAGCGCGTCGCACGAGGCCGTGTCGAGCCCTTGTCGGCGAAACGTGCCGGTCGGAGCCGTACAGAAAATCCAAACGCTTCCTTACCGGTTTCGTGTGGAATCAGAACAGAAACCCCTGCCGTTCAGCCCGAAGCCTCGTTTCGAGCGACATGAGCAGCCGCCAGAAGGACGAATGCATAAGCGACGACCATCGGCACAACGCCGTTTCCGATAATTCGCAATCGATCCGCGACCAGTCCGGGGGCCATCCCATCAGCAGTTCCGCGAATCGCGGGTTCAAGCGTCGGGTCTTCGGCGAGGATTCGTCGCCAGGCGTCGAGGTCGTCAGGGCTGGGGGCAAACAGTCGTTCACAAAGTTGGGGAGTTGACCCAGATGTTTCCTGCCGGTCCCGTTGGTCAGGTGGTTCGGCCCCGCCGCGCCCTTGGCGTCCCTCGCCGCCGGAGTCGGTGAACTCGGAAAAGGCCGGTTCGGAGGTGGCTTCGTCGGTCGGCAGCGACCACATCCATCGCTTGGAAAAAGTCTCCTTGATTTTTCGGATGCCGAGTTCGCAGGAGGCGTCCCGGAGCGTGGACTTGGTAATCCCCTCGGCGTCGGCGACGGGGCGGCAGCGTTCCGGGCAGGGCGTG
>DOMV01000314.1 GCA_003509805.1 Planctomycetaceae bacterium | reverse complement strand
AGCCAGGCGATCGGCGAGGCGACGGAACTGATCCGGCGCGGCGAAGCCGACGTCATGATTTCCGGCGGCGCGCATTCGATGATCCATCCTTTTGGTGTAACAGGGTTTAACCTGTTGACGGCCCTGAGTACGAATAATGAGAACCCCGCGGCGGCTTCCCGGCCGTTCGACAAGGATCGCGACGGTTTCGTGCTCGGCGAGGGAGGTGCGATGATTGTCCTCGAAGAATACGAGCGGGCCAAAAAACGGGGCGCCAAAATCTATGGCGAGTTGGCCGGCTATGGAACGACCGCCGATGCGTTTCGAATCACCGACACGCATCCCGAAGGTCGCGGAGCGATCGGCTGCATCACGATGGCCATGGAGGACGCCGGTTGTTCCAAAGACGAGATTGATTACATAAACGCGCATGGGACAAGCACTTCCGTCAATGATCGTGTCGAGTCGCTCGCGGTCAAGGAAGTTTTCGGCGACCGGGCTTACAAAATCCCGATGTCGAGCACCAAAAGCGTGACGGGGCACCTGATCGCCGCCGCCGGGGCCAGTGAAGTTATTTATTGTCTCTTGGCGATTCGGGACGGTGTCTTGCCGCCGACGATCAATTACACGACACCGGATCCGGACTGCGATCTCGATTACATTCCCAATGTCGCCAGGGAAGCGAAGTGCGATGTCGCCCTGAGCAACAGTTTCGGATTCGGCGGCCAAAACGTGACACTGCTTGTTCGCAGAGCCCGGTAATTTGCCGGAGTGAGTACGAGCCGCACGGTTTCGATGTGACGTGTCTTCGCCTCTCCGTGCAGAGGGACTTGTTCGGATGGCCGAGGCGGCTGCGCGAGGTGCATCGGCTTGTCACGCAACGGAAACGGGAATCAAATGATCGTCGATGGAATTCACCGCGACTCCGCTCGTTATCGGATTGATTGCCGCCCTGTGTTTCGGGATGTCGAAAACCGGCGTTCCGGGGTTCGGCCTGTTCGGCGTGATCCTGATGACCCATGCTTTTCCCGGGATGGAAAAACAATCGACCGGCGCGGTGTTGCCGCTCCTGGTCATTGCCGATCTGCTTGCCGTCTTCTACTACATCCGCGACTGCGATTGGTCGAAAATCCGTACCTTGGCCTTACCGGTTCTCGTCGGGCTCGTATTGGGAGGGGGTGTCCTCCATCTGGTTTCGAACCGGCAGTTCTGCGTCCTGCTTGCCGCGATCATTCTGGCGATGATCGCGATCGACCGGCTTCGACCGCTGCTGCAATGGGAACAGTTGCCCAAATCGCGCCGCTTCGCGTGGATTATGGGGATTCTCGGCGGCAGCGCGACGGTGGTCGGAAACGCTGCCGGTCCCGTGATGACCGTGTATATCGCGGCCCAGGGATTCCCGAAAGAAAAATTCATGGGAACCTTCGCCGTCTTTTTTTGCCTTGTCAATGTCGCGAAACTGCCGGTCGTTTCCTTCCTCGGCATGATTACCCCGCAAACGTTGTTGTTCGACCTGTGCCTCCTTCCGGGCATCGTCGTCGGCTCCCTCATCGGACGGCGCCTTTTCCTGTTGATCCCGGAAAAATGGTTTGTCCCGATCATCGTCGTGCTCAATACCCTCGCCGCCCTGAAAATGCTGCTCTTTCCCTAAAGCGGGAAACGGGCTGTCAACCGTTCGCTTTCATACCGCCCGTGCGGGAAATGTCAACCGTTTTCAACACAACGAAAGGGATCGTCATGAGAAACTACCTGTTCATTTTGGCCGTCTTCGGACTCTCTGCCGGATCGCCCGCCGGATTGTCCGCAGTCGCATGGGGGCAAGACGGCTTCTTCAAAACGAAAGTCGGCGAAATCGATTTTTATTGCGTCAAGGATGCGGCGGATGAAATCGATAACGCCGTCTTCGCCGGTGATCCGGAAGTCGTCGCGAAAATGGCCCCGAAAGGAAAAACGCCGCTTGATTACAACACGTTTCTCGTGGCCAAGGGGAATACCGCCGTCCTGATCGATACGGGAAACGGGGGCAATCTCCTCGACAATCTGGGTAAAACGGGGATTTCGCCGGAGAAAATCGACGCCGTCCTCCTGAGCCATTCGCACGGCGACCATGTGGGGGGACTTTTGAAAAACGGCGAGCGGGTTTTTCCCAAAGCGGTCGTCTGGATCGCCCCGAAAGAGCTGGTTTTTTGGAACAAGTCGCATCCGGACCAGGTGGAAGCCTGCCGAAAAGCGTATGGCGCATTCAAGGAGATCGTGCCGGATGAAAAAACGGCGATCCTTTTGCCCGAAATCACGGCGGTCGACCTTGAAGGACATACACCGGGACATACCGGCTTCATGATCGCTTCCCAAGATCAAAAACTGCTGGTGATCGCCGATTTGATCCACAGCGAAGTCATCCAGCTTCCTCATCCGGAAATCTGCGCGAAATACGACCAGGACCGGGAAAAATCGGCTGAAATCCGTCGCGACACGCTCAGGCGCGCGGCTGTCGAACGCATTCCCGTTGCCGGTTCCCATATTCCCGGAACGGGCATTCGAAACGTCGCCGTCCAAGGAGACGGTTTCATCCGGAGCGGCACGACAGTGCAATGAACCGGGTTTTCGCGCGGAAATCCGAACGAAGTGTTTTATCGTTCACGAATACTGCGAACGGCGCGGAATCCGAGATCCTGGTAAGAAAGCGTTTGCGGCTGCCAACCACGAACGCCGACCCGATAAGCGGCCCCGTTGTTCTCGGCGCTCAGGAAGGAGCCGCCCCGGACACAGCGCCGTTCGACCGGTTCTTCCTCTTCTTCATGGAGAACGGTGTATCGACCGTCTTTTTCCCGGGTGATCGTCAACAGCGGGGCGAGGACCGGTTCCGATTCCTCCCGGCCCGGTCCGGTCGGGTTGTCCCGACGGCTCAGCCGGTAATAGTCGGCACTGTAGCGGTCGTGGCACCATTCGGCGACGTTGCCGCCCAGATCACAGAGTCCGTTCGACGATTCCGGGAACGATCCGAACGGCGCAGTCGTCAAAAAACCGTCGGCCACGCTGTTTTCACGGGGAAACAGGCCCTGCCAGTAATTCGCCGCGAACCGTTCCCCTGCGCGTCGCCGTTCCCCCCACGGATAACGCGGTGCGATACGACCCGCCTTTGCGGCGTATTCCGCTTCGGCTTCGGTCGGCAGCCGTTTACCGGCCCAAAGGCAAAACGCGACGGCGTCGTTCCAACTGACATGGACGACCGGGTGATCGAGGAGAGCGCGAAAATCGAGGCTCTTCGGATCGTGGTCGCCCCCGGTCCCGAGGGGATTGAACCAGCAGGCCCCGACTTTGCGAATCCACTGTGCCGACCGGAAATCAAAGACGTAACTCCACCCGCGCCGCTCCGCGACGGTCCGGTAAGCCGTCGCTTCGACGAACATCAGGAATTGCCGGTTCGTCACTTCATATTTGTCGATCTCGAAAGCGTCGAGCCACACCTCGTGCCGGGGACGTTGATCCGCGAAGTCGCCGGTTTCGTCGCCCATGAAAAACGGCCCCCCGGCGAGCCGGATCATCGGAGCGATCCGTTCCAAGGCATGACGCCCGGCGGTAAGGGTTTGCGGATCGAGAGCACGAACCCATTCCGCCTCGGGGATGTGTCCGGTGCCATCCGCCGCGTCCTGGGTCGTGTCATCTGAAGGAGCGTCCGCGTCCGGGGCCGATACGTGCCGTCGCGAGGGATCGTACCGCCGTGCATAAGAGACGGTCGGTACGGATCGGATGAACGCGATGGCATCCTCCCCGACCGGCGACGATTCCCGAGTCCCGGGATCATGCTCGCCGACATGCCGCCTGCCGTTGTCGCGCGTCCC
>DOMV01000211.1 GCA_003509805.1 Planctomycetaceae bacterium | reverse complement strand
CTGGTAATCGCACCGGTCGATCGTTATACTGGGTGGGGTCGGCTTTTCCGGTTGGAAGACCGCGGCGACCCGCCCGTATTTATCCGAAGAAATTTCACGTTTCATGATAAATCCCCCCGCGCGATTGATAGAAGGGTTTCGCATTCGAAATTACCGGGTGCTGAAGGATGTCGTTCTCGGTCGAATCGTTCCGAGGCCGCATTCGACGGACGCGGTCTATACCATGGAGGAAATCCGGCCGGGCAAACCGTTGACGCCGTTGACGGTCGTGATCGGCAAAAACGGATTCGGTAAAAGCACGCTGTTCGACGCCTTCGGCTTCCTGGTCGATTGCGCCGCGCTGGGAACGGAATCGGCCTGCGACCGCCGGGGCGGGTTCGATACAATCCTTTCCCAGGGAACGGAGCGGCAACTCGAATTCAAAATCCGGTACGGCGAACTGCTTTACACTCTTTGCATCGCGGCGGACGAGGGCGGCATTCCCTACGTTTTCGCCGAAACGCTGACCCACCTTGAGCCCCGGGAAAAAGGGGTGCAGCAGCTCAATTTTTTCGTCAACGAAGGCCAGGGGAAAATCGTCCGTTCCGGCAGCGAAATCGTCGGGAGCATCCACTTGGCCGATTCGCGGCGGCCGGCGCTTTCGACGCTCGGGAACCTGTCGGAATACCCGGATATCGTGGAATTCAAACGTTTTCTCGACAGTTGGTACCTCTGTTATTTTTCGCCCGACGCCGCGAGACAATCGCCCGCCTCGGGACCGCAGAAACATCTTTCGACGAGCGGCGACAACCTGGCCAACGTCGTCCGGTATATGGAGCGTGAACACAAGGATCGATTCGACACGATCATGTCGCGAGTCGCTTCGCGCATTCCCGGGGTCGATACGATTCATACGAAAACCACGGAGGATGGCCGGCTGCTCCTTTGTTTCCAAAACCGGGGATTCGACCGGCCGTTTTACGCGTCGCAGGTTTCCGACGGAACGCTCAAGATGTTCGCCTACATGCTCCTGTTGCACGACCCGGGGCCGGCCCCGTTCATTTGTTTCGAGGAACCCGAAAACGGGCTTTACCACCGGCTCATGGAAGTGTTGATCGACGAAATCCGCGACCATCTCGCACGGCAAAACGGTTCGCAGTTTTTCATCACGACGCACCAACCGTATCTCGTCGACGCGCTCGCCCCCGAAGAAGTCTGGATTCTCGAACGCGGAACCGACGGTTTCGCCCAAATCCGGCGCGCCTGCGACGACCCGATCGTCCGGGGCATGGTCGAACAGGGAATGCCTCTCGGCGCGCTCTGGTTCAGCGAATATCTCGACACGCTTTAGCCGGATTCACTCGCCGACGCTTCGTGCTATGAAGGACGCGAACCGTCTTCGACGTAAAAAACGGCATAAAACAGGAGCAGAATCGCCCCGCAGACGAGAAGCGAGTCCGCGATGTTGAAATTGGGCCAATGGTACGACCCGATCATGACCAGTATCCAATCGCGAACGGCATAAACGGGATCGCCGGCAGCATGGATATCGTTCGCATAATTCCAGCGCAGTCCGTGAATGCCGAGACGGTCGTACAGGTTCCCCAAAATCCCGGCGGAGACCATCCCGAGCGTAACGGTAATGAGCCGACTCCGGAGGGCGCCGTAATACAGCCAAAAGCCGATCCCGATGATCGCGACCAGTGAAAAGACGGTAAAAACATGCACTTTTCCCTGGAACATTCCGTACAACGCCCCCTCGTTGAGCGTCGTCTGAAAACCGAAAAGACCGTCGAACACCCAGCGTGTGCCGTATAAATCGGGGCGTTCCGGCGTCTCGGTCCCCCTCCCGTATTCTCCGGGCATGCCGAGCGACCGGAATGCGTGATGCTTCGTAACGAGATCGGCCGTGAACCCGAACGACAGGATCAACAGAAAAGCGACAAACCTCCAAACGGTCGACCGGTCGGGCAATGCTTTTTTGTCCACTAAAACGCTCATATCGACCTCACCTTTTTCCTTTCCCGGCACATTTGACACAAAACGCCGTGAAAGGGATGGCATTCAGTCTCGCGTTCGGGATGACGACGCCGCATTTCGCACAAAGGCCGTAAACACCGTCGTCGATCCGGGCGATCGCCGCGTCGATCTCTTCAAGACGATCCCGGCCGGACATCATGAGCGAAAGGGAAAATTCCTGCTCGAAATTATCACTCCCGATATCGGCCATGTGGATGGGCATCACGGTCGCCTCGCCTCCTTCGAGCGTGTTTTTGTTGAGGGCGTTGTCGGTTATCGCCGAAATGTCTCCGCGAAGCCTGGACCGCAACCGCACAAGCCGTTCGCGAAACGCCTGGAGTTCCTCCGGCGTCGGTTTTTTCAAGGACATGGTTCCACCTTGCATCCATCATCAACTGGGCACTCTTTCGAACACTGGGCACATTCTACAGAACCCCGGGAAAAATGTCAAATATCCCGCATGGCCCCGGCGCACCCTTTGCGAAAAGAACGGTTTCGGGTATACTGGAAACGCGATGAAAGCGGACGATGAAAATGAACTTTGGGTCAACTCCGCCTGCCGCACCCGCTCGCTACTAACTTCTGTTTGCACAATGACATAAACGGATCGTGCAAGCGGCGGGCGCGTGTGCGCGGCAACGGTTTCAGGCCGTTTATACCGAGGCCGGTTGAGTTTTCTGGTCAAACCGCCTGTTTACCTTCGGAAAACAGGCTCCTAAATCGTCGGCTTCGGGAAATTTCAATGGCTTTCAGTATACGGTATGAACGAAACTTTCACCCGCACTTTCACAAACAACGTCAACCCGATCGACAACCATCAAATCGCCGACCCATGCCAGCTTTTCAGAAATGTATTAATATCGATTGTTCCCGGACATACGGCATCGAAGAGGTTCACCACGCCTGTCCCGCCTGCGGCAGTCTGCTGGACATCGATTACGAATGGGACAAATTGCCGGTTCCGAACCGGCTTTCGCATTTCGAATGTTATTGGAGCCGACGGGCGGAGCCGCAACGCTTCAGCGGCGTCTGGCGTTTTCACGATCTCCTGCCGTTTTGCCCGATCGACGGGTGCGTGACGATCGGCGAAGGGCAAACCCTTTTGCAGCAGGCGGACGCCGTCGGGAACCAGGTCGGTTTGAAGGGAGGCGGCCTCCATCTCCAATATGAAGGCATGAATCCTTCCGGCAGTTTCAAGGACAATGGCATGTCGGCCGCGTTCACGCACGGACGATTGGTCGGGGCGACCCGGGCGGCCTGCGCCTCGACGGGCAACACGAGCGCATCCCTCGCGATTTACTCGGCTGTCACGAAAATCATGAGGGCGATCATCTTCATCGGTTCGGGCAAAATCGCTTACGGCAAACTTTCGCAGGGCCTGGATTACGGGGCGAAAACCATCCAGATCGACGGCGATTTCGACGATGCGATGCGGCAGGTCCAGGAAGTGTCGAAAAAACTCGGAATCTACCTGGTCAACAGCGTCAATCCTTTCCGGCTTGAAGGGCAGAAAACGATCATGTATCGTGTCCTTGAAGCGCTCCGTTGGCAAATTCCCGATTGGATCGTCGTCCCGGGCGGAAATCTGGGAAACTCAAGCAGTTTCGGCAAGGCGTTCATGGAGTTGCATCGCTTGGGTTTGATCGACAAAATTCCCAAGTTGGCGGTCATCAACGCCCGCGGGGCCAACACGCTTTATCAACTGGTCGAAAAAGAAGGACTTCGCTGGAACGGAGGACGCTATGACCGGGGAGTGGTCGATCGTTTCTTCCAAACGATGGATGAGGAAGGCCGTCGGGCTTCGACGATCGCCAGCGCGATCGAAATCAACCGACCGGTCAATTTGCCGAAATGCCTGCGGGCATTGGAGTTTTGTCAAGGGGTTGTTCGCGAGGTTTCGGAACAGGAAATTCTGGACGCCAAAGCCCAGGTCGGGGCCGGGGGACTTGGCTGCGAACCGGCCAGCGCCGCCGGCGTCGCCGGTGTCAAAAAGCTCG
>DOMV01000495.1 GCA_003509805.1 Planctomycetaceae bacterium | reverse complement strand
GGGACAAGTCGAGCGTTACGATTCCGACTCGGCCGAACATCCCGGAGCGCCCGGCAAACCGGGAGGAACCGGTCGAGGAAAACTCCACCGTGGGCAGCGGAGAAGGGGGGAACCGGTGAGCCGGATTTCGGGGCTGAGCGGCGGAAAAATTCCCGCTAAAACAACGGTACCGCCCAAAATCATTCCCGTCAAAATTCCCGCTATCTGGAGAGGTTTGGAGCGGAGCCGAGTGACAATCAAAAAAAAGCAAGGAGTCGCAACTCCTTGAATTGCAACTCCTTGCCGCTTGGCTCCGTTCCATGCCGGAACCCTCTAAACTACCCATAATGCCGAAGAGAGGACTCGAACCTCCACCCCGTGTAAACAGGACTAGGACCTGAACCTAGCGCGTCTGCCAATTCCGCCACTTCGGCCGACGGGAATCAAAATGCACACAACACACGTCTTACGACGCCATGCCTTTGTCATGCAAAACCACACAACGCCAATTTGCATGAATCGCTTCCCAATACCTCGCGCGCACGGCATACCGTGCCAAATAATCTCGCGATAAATCTTTACAAATCCTCCAAACTAAATCTTCATCTTCTCATTCGCATCCCGCCCTCGCGAGCACTCTACAACATGGGATTATATCACCTCTTTTTTTTTCCAAAAGGTCTCCTCCCGGTCTTTCTCACTTTTTCCTCGTGATTTTCCACTTTTGCACGGTCTTGTCGAACACTGCCTCCGCCGCGAAGTGCCATCTTTCCATGCAAACACGGCATTTGCGGGAGGAATAGGACGCATGCACCGAATGTGATCCCGTTTTCTGTCCGAACATTCCCGTAGGCAGCCCAAGCTTGCGAGTTCGAGAATGAGGGATAGGTCAACGGCTACGGGATCGCCAAATGAAGCAACCCGACTTCATCGTCGGACAAAGCTCTTGAAAAGAGCATGAACTCTTCAAAACAGCCGACGAAGTTTCGGATCGGATTGACCGGCGTGTCCGAACTCCAGTTTCCCATCTCAGCCTTATTCAGGTCGATATGCATTTCAAAGGGTACATCGTAACGGACGAGAAGTTTGCCGTCAAGATAATGTGAAACGGTTCGCCGCTCGGTATCAAGGACCATAGCCAGGCGAACCCACGTTCCCAAGGTTTCGGCGTTGAAAACGACGGGCGCATCGAAGTTGTCCGCTTGAAATTTACCGGGGCGCCCCTCACACAATCCAAGACGGACGGCTCCGCGCTCGCCGTTGTCGATATTGTTCAGGATTTGCCAATGCAAGGCCCCTTTCCCGAAGGCTTCCGTCATAAAAATGGAGTTCAGATTCCGCTCGATTTCGTCGGCCCGCAAGGAAACGGACAAGGTGATATCGGTCAGTCGCTCAGGGATTGAGACAAGAAGCCGGTCGGAAACCGTCCGGAATTCCAAGGAGTTCTTGCCAGGCCAGCGTCCGTCTCCGAGCCGTCCTCCGACAAGTGTCGCACTCCCCGGCGCTCCCGTATGGGACGCGGCAAGATTTGTCACGCGGCCCGTCTTGCGAATATCCGTTTCGGATTGAAAATCGAAGAAAAGGCAGAGGGAAGGATCGCGGAGCCATTCCTCTCGGGACTTCTTCCATCGCTCCAGATTTCGCGCCGCGACGCTTTCCGCCAAGGCGACCACCCGATCCGACGACAGGTATCCGGTCCCGTCGGCGGAAATCGACGTTTCCCGACCGGTCTTCTCGATACGAATTCCTTTACCGGCATGCAGTTTGATCGATTGCGTCGAATCGGTTCGAATCGATTCGGTCGCCTCGGAAAGGCTATGCAGTTCGGGTTCGTTCCGGGAAAGATCAAGCAGAAATTTCTTTCCCTTGATCGACGAAAAGTCACGGGAGCTTAAATGGAACGGATTCGTCGAATCGGTTGTTTCGACGGAAAACCGGCCTTGAAAACAAGAGACGTGTTCACCGGAAACGATTTCCATTCGACATGGTCCTTGTGCGATCAAAGTTGCTCCGCAATAGAATTTGGTCATGACGACGCCGCTTTGGAAATCGTAGGTTCCCGTCAACATGGCCGCACCGACCTGCGGCGCCGACTCCATTGATTCCGACCATTTCACGTCGACGGAATACGACAAGACGGCGACGGCTTGGCTCGTTTCCGTAAAAGGCGCGAGAACGGTCACCTGCGTCGGATGTGAAAACTTCGGGATGAAAAAAAAAGCATGGACAAGGGCCGTAATGACGAGAACGAGGATCCCAGCCGAGCAGGCGAGCAAAATCGTCAGCGTACGCCACCGCCCTTTGCTGTTATGTGAAAAATCCGAGACTTTTTCATAATGCCGATAGAGCTCGTCGAGCAATTCCGACTTGACTTCATCGACTTCCGACAATTCCTGCGTCGGTCCCCGCGAGGTTTCCGCCAAGAGATCGGCCAGGTACTTTTGCTCGTACAGTTTTTGATCCCACCCGGGATTGTCCTTGAGAAAAGTCAGCAGACGCATTCCTTCCTCTTCGTCGATCTCTCTGGAAATGAATTTTCCGATCAACATTTCCGCATCCTGGACAGGATCGAATTCAGACATTTTGATCATCTTCTTTGATTTTTCTGATAATCGTCGATTTCAAGGCTTCACGAATCCGGGTGAGGATACTGTATACATTCCGGGCTTTGATTTCCATTTTTTCCGCGATATCCTGCACGGAAACACCATCGAAATAATACATCCGGATCATTGCCTGGTGATCTTCCGGCAGCGAGGTGATGCTTTCGTTCATGATCCGTATTTCGTCCTCGTAAGGCGAGGGGAGGTTTTCCAGGGACTTTCGCTGGATCGTGTCCGCGATCTGGCGAAGCACATGGGGCATTTTTTTCATCTTTTCCCGCCAATGCCGCAAGGCGATGTTTTTGGTCATCGCCACCAGCAGCGGCATGACCTCGAAGGAGTCGTCCCACTGCTTCGTTTTTTTCAGGTATTCCAAAAAAACCTGTTGCAAGATATCATCCAGGTAGCTCTTTTCCGGAGCGTAGCGGTAGGCAATCCCCTTGAGGAATTGGCGCTGCGCCAGAAAAATCCTGATGAAATCCTTGGAGGTTTTGGGCATCCCAAGCTGCGATAAGACAAAGGTTCTGCTTTATATCCCGGAATGGACGGGGTTTTACACGAAAAAATGAGAAAAAATGAAAAAAGCCGCCGGCCTCCTGTTTTTTGGGGGGGATTTTATACTGAAGCCGGTTCAGTTTTCCGTCCTATCCGCCAGCTTACCTTCGACAGTGTCGTTTCGATGGGCAGGCTTCCCGGGAATCGGCTTCGGGAAATTTCAACCGCCTTCGGTATATCCATCCGCAGCCAAAGGAATCGAGGTCGATGTGCCGTCGATTTGCCGTTTTTTTGAAAATTTTTTGAACTTTCTTATGAAAAACGCTCTTACTCGCGGGATAGGTATACTGGCAACGCGATGAAAACGAACATTCGGTCAAGTCTGCCTGCCGCACTTACTCTGCCGCCCTCACTCGGCCGGGTTTTCAAATTATACCAAAATCGGCCGGTGGATTTTCGAATTCCTACAAGATTTTACCCATGCTACGGGAATCAAAACCTCAGGCTTTCGGTCATGTTTCCCAGAGAGCGTTTACGCTTGTCGAGCTGTAACCGGCCACTGGTTTTCCAAATTGTGGTCAATCGGCAAAACACCTGCTACATTTTGTGTCTCGACAAAATCAAAATAGGCACAACATACCGCAAATCCGAACACAAAGGGGCAAATAGGAGGTTTGCGAGTTTTGGCGAGATGCAAAATCACTGTTTTTGATTACATCGTAAATGGTTGCAATACTTTTATACCGTAAACGGCATGATAATCCTCCCGCGCACAATCGCCTGCCGCTCGAACGATCTGCGTAAATACTTATATTAAAAAAGTTGGGGGCGAGTGAGTGCGGTAGGCAGTCTTCACCAAACCACCAATTTCACCGCGTTTCCAGTATAGTTTGACCAACAAAGGGGGAAACAATGAAGGACAAACAAGCGACATGTCAAAGCAAAGGGGTGGGGCGACATAGGAAATCGCGAGGGAACGCGTTTACACTTGTCGAACTTTTGGTGGTCATCGCCATCATCGGTACTTTGGTCGCCCTTCTTTTGCCGGCTGTGCAGGCCGCCCGTGAAGCGGCAAGACGCATGCAATGCGCCAATCACCTCAAACAAATCGGACTTGGCATCCACAATTTCCACGACAGCAATAAAGCGTTGGTTCCCAGCGGTTTAAATGCGGGACGCATGGGTTTTTGGGGACTGATTTATCCCAATATCGAACAGCAGAATCTTTACGACTATCTTGTCAATCTGACAGACGGATTTCGTCTGAAAGTCATCAATCGCGACGCCAATTTTTGGAATGATCGAACGGAAGAGGAGCGCATAATGATGAATGCCGTTTCCATCTATTTTTGTCCGAGCCGTCGCTCCGTGGTGACGACTCCCTACGGAACGGATGGGATTACGGACGACTGGAACAAGGATTACGGACACTTCGGACCGCAAGGGGATTACGCGATCGTTTTCGGACGGACGCAAGCGCGATGGAAAGAATGGATCTACAACAGCGACAATCAGGCCGGCTACCAGTGTGCCACTCCTTTCCGTGTTGCCGTCGAAGCGGTGAGCGGACAACCGAAAACATGGTACGCAAAAGACAATTTTTCCCGAATCGCCGACGGTTTGAGCAATCAAATCATGATTGGCGAAAAATATCTCAGTACCGACAACATAAACGCCTGTCCCGGTAATACGACAACCTATCCGCATCGTTATCTGGTTGGCGACTGCAACATTTTGGGGGTTCATTACTGGAACATGTACGCTGCCGTGCGGTCGCCGCATTCCGGTTTTGCCAAAAACAGCAATCCTCCCACCGCCACGGGGTTGGGTGAAGGAGATCATGGACACTGGGGGGGGATTCATCCGGGCGTGTGCAATTTCCTGCTTGGCGACGGTTCCGTTCGTGCTTTTTCCAACACCATGCCGACCGGCGCTGATTCGGTTTTATCCTATATGGGAATGGTCGACGACGGCAATCCTGTTCAGGTGCCGTAACAGGGTGCATTGACGAGGGCTTTATTTTTCGCGAGGTAACGATGAAAACGGATCGGGCGGTCATTATCCTAACGTTTTGTTTGGTGTGTGTCATCGCCGGATGCGGGAAAAATATACGGTTGGGCGGGCTGGTTACTTTTGAAGACGGAACGCCCGTGCCGTTCGGTAAAGTGGTTTTCGCGACGGACACCTTCCAGGCGGAAGGGGAGCTCCAAAAAGACGGCAGCTATCGTCTCGGCTCGCTGAACGAGAACGACGGTCTGCCTCCGGGAACCTACAAGGTTTTTCTGCTCGGAACGGAAGATACTTCAGGAGACACGGGAAAAAGCCGGGTCGCCCCGGAATTTTGCAGCCGAAAACAAACACCGTTGACCTGTGAGGTGTCGAAATCGGGTGCGCGAACGTACGATTTCCAAGTCAACAAACCGACCATTGATCCGTAACAGAAATCATTTCATCATGCGACACCCAAACGCCGTCATTTCGCGAGTCCTCGTTTTCTACGCCGTTTTAGCGGCTGCGGGAGCGACGTCTGCGCAGTCGGATTTCCGGTTCAAACATCCGGGTTTGCTTCATTCCCGCATATCGCTTGACGTGATGCGACAAAATGTTGAAAGTGGAAAGGAGCCTTCGGTTGCGGCGTTCGAGAAATTCCGGATTGATCCCAACGCCTCGTTCAACTACAGAATGCGGGGCCCTTTCGAAACGGTCTCCAGAAACCCGGCGCACAAAGCCTTTGAAGCCGACGGCGATTTCAAAGCCGCCTATTACAACGCGGTCATGTGGACGATTACCGGTGACCGACGTCACGCGGAGAAATCGCGTGAGATACTGGACGCTTATTCGGAGCATTTCAAAGGATACCGCGACGATGATAAAGATAAACAGTTGACCGCGTCGCTCGGACCATTTTTACTGATCAACGCGGCGGAGATCATACGTTACACCGATTCCGGATGGCCCGAAGAAAACGCCGTGCGTTTCGAAAAGCTCCTGAAAGAACGCATTCGGCCCGTTCTTTGGGATTTTGCCGTTTTCGCCAACGGAAATTGGGACACGGCTTGTATCAAGACGCTCCTTGCCATCGGCGTTTACTGTAACGACGAAGAGACTTACAAACATGCCGAAAACTATTACCGGAACGGAAAGGGCAATGGAAGCCTGACGCATTACGTCGTCAACGCATCGGGACAGTGCCAGGAAAGCGGCCGGGACCAACAGCATGCGCAACTCGGCCTCGGACATTTGGCGGAGGCCGCCGAAATCGCCTTCCATCAGGGGGGAAGTCTCTACGAAGCCGACGACAATCGCCTGCTCGCCGGATTCGAATACACGGCGAAATACTGTTTGGGTGACGACGTTCCTTTCGTGCAGCATATCGACACGACGGGAAAATACAAGCACAAATCCATCTCCGACAAGGGAAGGGCATTGCGTCCGATTTATGAAATGGTGTGGAACCATTATGGACGACGCAAGCATCTGACCTCTCCCCACGTTGAAAAAGCGGTGAAAAAACTGCGCCCCGAAGGAAGGATGGGTAATGCGGATCATCCCGGATACGGAACGCTCTTGTTTTACGTTCCGTAACATGTCCTTTGGAGCAAGCATCTTTTGAATCACGATCAAAGAGGCATTTTCATGAAGTACGCAAGACTTGTCATCTTGTCGTTCGTGTTCCCGTTTTTGAACGCGAAAGCATCCGAGGCGTCGGCCGAGGCATATTCCTTGAAATCCCCGAACGGGGAACACACGGTCGAAATATCAGTCGGGCCAATGAATCGGACGGGATGCCGGATTTTTCACAAAGAGACCCTCGTTCTGGAATGTTCCCATCTCGGATTCCTGCTCAATAACGGGACGACGTTTCCGTGGGGAACGGATACGAAGCCGACTGCCGGGACGAAACACGAAGTTGTTGTTCCTACCGGAAAACCGAGAGAGGTTCGCGGTTCCTGGAAGCCCGTCAACGGCGAACGCGACGCAATCCCGGACAATTACAACGAGTGTGTCGTCGCGTACAAAGGGTTGATGAAAATCGTTTTTCGTGCTTACGACGAAGGAATTGCGTTTTGTTACGAATTCGAAACCCGCCCGGACGAAACGATCAGGCTCAGGGAGGAAACGACGACGTTTCAATTTCCCGGCGACTATGCCTGCTGGCCCGTTTATTCCGCCCAGGGAGTGTATGGTAAGAGCACGATCGCCAAGGTAAAAAAAGAATGCGAGCGTCCCTTGCTCGTGCAATTTCCGGACGAAAAATCGGTCGCGATCGGTGAGGCCCGCCTGGTCGATTTCGCCCGCATGCGTTTTCAACCGGTTCCGTCAAAAGATCAAAAGCGACCGGCTTTGCGCGCCCAATTGGCCGGTTCGGTTGAAATCAAAGGAACCGGCAGACCTTATCGTTCGCCCTGGCGCTTCGTCATGGCTGCCGACCGCCCCGGTCGCCTTCTGGAACGGGATTACCTCCTGCAGAACTTGAACGATCCGTGCAAGATTCAAGACACTTCCTGGATCAAGCCGGGTAAAGTCATCCGTGAAACTTCGTTGACGACCGCCGGTGGCAAAGCCTGTGTCGACTTCGCGGTGGATCGAGGATTGCAATTCATCGAATACGACGCGGGGTGGTATGGCCCGGAAAGCGATACGAACTCGGATGCGACAACCGTCACGCTTGACCCGGCTCGAAACCCCGATTCCGCAGCGCTCGACTTGCAGGAAGTGATTCGTTATGCGGAATCGAAGGGGATCGGCGTGATCGTTTACGTCAATCAAAAAGCCCTGACGCGGCAATTGGACGTTATTCTTCCTTTGTATCAACAATGGGGCGTCAAGGGAATCAAGTTCGGATTCGTCCATGTCGGTTCGCAGCAATGGACGACCTGGCTCCATGAGGCCATCGCCAAATGTGCCGCATACCGTCTCATGGTCGATGTTCACGACGAGTACCGGGGAACCGGTTGGGAACGCACTTGGCCGAACCTGATGACCGTCGAAGGAATTCGCGGAAACGAAGAGATGCCCTCGGCGGAACACAATATCATCACGGCCTCGGTTCGTATGCTTTGCGGATGCGGAGACTACACGGTTTGCTGGTACGACGCCCGGGTTCAAACATCCCGTTCACATCAGCTTGCGTTGCCGATCGTGATGTTTTCTCCGTGGACGTTCCTCTATTGGTACGACCGACCGTCGATGTACAAAGGCGAACCGGAACTCGATCTTTGGAAAGAGCTTCCGACGGTATGGGACGACATCAAGGTTTTGTTCGACGATATTCCGCACATCATCGGCGTTGCGCGAAGGAGCGGCAATGTCTGGTATGTCGGCGTTCTCCATAACGGCGACAAGAGAGAAATCGAAATTTCCCCGGCAATGGTCGTCGGGCCGGAAGACGCGACGAAGTCGTTTGACGTCCGATTGTACCGCGACGAATCCGACGAACCGAAAGACAAACGCGTCCGGATTCGAAACCTCAGGCTGAAAGGCGATGAATCCGTCAGGATTCCGTTGCGATCCAACGGCGGAGCCGTTCTCGTTGTGAAACCGTTGTGAAACCGCTGTGAAATTTTCCGATGCACGCTTGACACTGTTGAAGACTATCCGGATAGAGTGCCCTCCTCGCAAAAATGGAACCCTGGTGCCGGGTTCAATATTCGCGGTCAAAGGGGCTTGCATCACAGTGTTCGGGCGATTCTGAAACGCAGGCTAAAACGTACCGGTTTCGCGCATGTAGCAATCGAAGAATCCGCTCTCGGTGTCGAAACGCAGGACAACCATGTCCGGCGAATCGACGCCTCCGGGAAAATGTTCGATAAAATCGTCTTTCCAGATTTTTCGACGTGACGCGACGTCCGTCAACATTTCGACTTTTCCGTACAGCCGGAATTCCTGCATCGCCTCGCCGTCGTAGCCGTAGATCGTCGCCTTCGGATCGGCCTTGAGTTCGGCGATTTTGGACGAAGTGTTACCGGTGGCAAACCAGATCGTCTCGATACCGTCTTTCGCCGCAACGAGCAGAACACGGACATTAGGCCAGCCGTTCGAGCCGAAGGTGCCGAAGGAAACGAAGGGAATTTTATCGAATGCGTTCAGGATTCGATCCCTGGTTTCGGCAGCGTCGAGTTGTTTGGGAAGCATTGATTTCTCCTCGTGAAATGGGGTCCGTCAAGATACGCTCCCCGAAGTATATCTCCGCGTGTTCCGGCAGTCAATCCGGCAATTGTTTTTTCGCTTCCCTTTTATACCGAAGCCGGTTGA
>DOMV01000424.1:944-23977 GCA_003509805.1 Planctomycetaceae bacterium | reverse complement strand
GACGAGTTGCCCGGCAAAGATACCGGGTGTCGAAGCGGAGACGGAAAATCTTGTTCAAGCTAAGGTTGTGCAAGACAATCTGTCGGATTCGCACGTCGTCACAATTTACGTTTCGCCCGCGACCGGGGCGGCGATCGACGAGAGGATCAATGTGGAGCTCGAACTTTTTCCGCCGGACGGAAAAAGCGTTGTGATAACGAAGCCGGTTTCCGTTTACCGCTTCCAACACTTCGTCACAGAAGGAGAAGAACCATGAAAACGATGTTCGCGTGCGGGTTGTGTTGCGTCCTCGTGGGCGTGGGCCTGGCAATCGCAGCCGAGAAATGTTACCAACCAAGTATCCACCAAAAACCCTGTAGCAATCGGCCCAACATGGTTTCGTCATGCAACACGGACCGCTGGAGTCAAACGGTTTGTATATCAAAAAAGCTCTACACGGCCCCCAAAGATTTTCCGGACGGAAAAACGGAAGCCGCTTCCGGATCGACCATCGAGGACAAAGTCGAGTGCGTCAAAGAGTACGGGTGTGAATGGGATGAGTATGTTCCATGTTGCATAGAGAGGGTCAATTGGGATAGCACTCCATGGGATATGGAAAATAAAATCATCGTTAATCATCAAGTGACTTGTCCACCGGCGGGATGAAGCTTTTTGCATGCTATCCGTCTTCGCTTTTTTGACGGTGTGAGTCTCGTCTTACATGATCTTGCCCAACCCATTGTGACTGCCATGCCAAAGTCGACAATTATCCCGTTTTTAGTCGTGTCATACGGATTGTATTGTGGCACATCGGTCTTTGCTTCTGAATCGCAGGCACTTGCCTTGCTCAAGGGCGTCGAGCAGGAACGGATGAAATACGACTGTTTCACCGTTACCTATACGGAAACTCGCAAGGACGAAGGAAATAAAACCGTCACGCAAATCGTGGATTTCGACCATGGAAAAATGCGCAAAGTTCACTTGAAAACTCGCGATTTTTCAGGTTGGTCCGAAGTTTTGAACGGAGACGAGTTTTATCGTTTTGTACACAAACCAAACGAAGATGTTGCGCTTACGGATTCGAATTCCGGTCAATCCCGGTACTCCGGGCTTTACGACCCGAGAATTCTTGGTTTGACCAGTATTGCTCACTTTAGTTCCACGGTCCATGCGAGTTTACTGTTTGGTCGACTGAGCGGGTTCACAGTTGAAGACACGACGCTTGATGGAAAGCCGATAAAACGTGTTTCCGTGTCGGACGGCGACCAACTGTGGGAGATGTACATTGATGAACCCGGTTTTCGGTTGTGGAAGACGGCGTACACATCGCCCGCCCTGAATACCTCCGTGAATAATCGGTATGACGATCCCAATCTGGGACCCTTTCCTTCGGAAAGTCACGTTGTACGAATCCGAGGAAAAAAAACGATCGAAGACCGGACGTTTAAGGTGACCGGTTTCGAAGTCAAAAAATCGTTTCCGCCGGATACCTTTACGTACAAGGGCATGGATTTGCCGCTCAACGTGGCGGTTGTTGATTATCGTATTCACCGACGAGCGGGCTACTGGGACGGCGAGAAGCTGGTCGACGATCCGGTGCGGATGTCGGCGCAGGAACGCCGGGACTGGGAGGCGAAGCGTGACGGCCAACCGCTGGGTAATATCGCACGTTATGTACTGATGGGCGCCGGAATCCTGATGATCGTCTATGCTTTGTACTCGATGCGGCAAAAACGCTTGAAAAACCAAGCGTGAAACGACGGGCGTACAGCAGGTATCAAAACGGTCGTTTTCCCATAACCGTAAACGGCATGTTTTCCCGCGAACAATCGCCTGCCGTTCGAACGACTTAATCGGCGGCAAAGGCCGTTTTCAGTTCCTGCCGTTCGTATTCGAGCAAACCATCGATCACCGGCGCGAGATTGCCGGCGAGAATGTTGTCCAACTTATAGAGAGTCAGACCGATCCGGTGATCGGTAACCCGGTTCTCCGGGAAATTATAAGTTCGAATCCGTTCGCTTCGGTCGCCGCTCCCGATTTTGCTTTTCCGTTCCTCGGAACGTTTTTTCTCCTCTTCCTCGCGTTTCATGTCATAGATGCGCGATTTGAGAATACGGAGCGCTTTGGCCAGATTTTTGTGCTGGCTGCGTTCATCCTGGCAGGCGACGACGATCCCGGTTTCATAATGCGTCAGCCGGACGGCCGAGGCCGTTTTGTTGACATGCTGACCGCCGGGGCCGCTGGAACAATAGAGGTCCTTGCGATAATCGTCCGGTTTCAGGTCGATCTCGACGTCTTCCGGCTCGGCCATGACGGCGACGGTGGCCGCCGAGGTATGGATACGCCCTTTGGCCTCGGTCTCGGGAACGCGCTGGACGCGGTGGCCGCCGCTCTCGAATTGAAGGTGGCGGAAGCAACCTTCGCCGTCGATCCCGATCGACATGTCCTTGAAACCGCCGAGCTCGGTCGGGTTGTACGAAAGAATTTCGACTTTCCAGCCCATCGACTCGCAGTAATGCCGATACATTTCGTAAAGATCCCGGGCGAACAGGGCCGCCTCGTCGCCGCCCGTCCCGGCACGCACTTCCAGAACGCAACTCGTCCGGTTCGCATCCGCCCCGCCGATGGTCATATCGAGCAGTTCGTTCCAGAGATTCTCGCGCTCGTCCTTGAGAATCGGCAATTCCGACTCGGCCAACTCGATCAATTCGGAATCGCCCGAATCGAGCATCCCGGATGTTTCCTCGATCTCGGCGTTGAGCTGCTTGAACCGGCGGTACTTGGTCGCCATTTTCGCGATCGTCCCATGCTCCCGCGCAACCGACTGCATCCGGCTCGGATCGGCCAGAACCTCCGAGTCGACGAGCATCCGCTCCAGTTCGTTGAAACGTTCGAGCGTGGTATCGAGAAGTTGACGCATAACTCTTTGTACCGAAATCGGTTACAACTCCCGGATGCAACCCGGTGAATAAAAAAACAGACGCGGGTTCGCGGGGAAACGGCTGAGCGACGAAAAAATTCCGCAACCTGTCCAAAGAAAGGTTTCCGAACAGATCCGATCAATCAGTTCTCGGCCTGTTCTTTTTTCTTGGCCTTGCCAAAGGTTTTTCCGGCGAATTTGGCATTGAATTTCTCGATTCGGCCGGCACTGTCGACATACTTCAGCTTGCCGGTGTAGAACGGATGGCAGGCGTTGCAGATATCGACTTTTAACTCTTTTCGCGTACTCCGGGTCTCGAAGGAATTCCCGCAGCCGCATGTCACTTTCGTTTCAACATATTGCGGATGAATGTTTTCTTTCATGGCGACACGTTCTCCTTTATTGATTGTTGCGATCCAAGATCGTGACAATAGTTCATTCCCGAACCCTTGATTATCGCCAAATTTCGCCGAATTGACAAGCCCCCCGGGCCCGTTATATACTGGTGGCTGTTGGAATTTCCCGCAGCCGACTTTCAAGGCGCCCGCCCTCGAAAAACAACAACGCACAGAGGGTAAACGGGCGGTCATACTGGAAACGCGATGAAAACGAACATTTGGTCAAGTCTGCCTGCCGCACTCACTCGACCATAACTTTGGTTTGTATAATGACATAAGCGGATCGTTCGAGCGGCATGCGACTGTGCGCGGGAACGGTTTCATGCCGTTTACAGTATAAAACGGAAAACAGGGCCGGCTTCGTTATAAAATGCGGGTGACGTCCTGATTTTTCTATTCCCCTGGTTTTACGACTGGTTTTGCGGCGGCAATGGCGGATTTTCAAAGAAATACCGATCCTGGTCTTCAGATCAAAAAGGAAACAAGGGCGCACCGGACTGTTGGCGGTAATGCTGCACAAAGTCCGAGAAAGCCCGGGCCTTCGGGTGGCGCGACGGTTGCCTTACGTTCGATTTTCAGCCCGAATACCGAAAAAATCCTTGAGCGATTGCGTGCGCAGGGGGAACGCCCTTCGCTGTTACTGCACAGTTGTTGCGCGCCGTGCAGCAGTCGTGTGATGGAATACTTGCGTGTCGCATTCAAATTGACCGTTTTTTACTACAATCCCAATGTTTATCCCGAGGCGGAGTACGATAAAAGAAAATCGGAACAAATACGTTTGATCGGGGAATTCAATAAAGTCGAAAGGGATATCGATTTCGTCGATGCGGATTACGACCACGCCGTTTTCGAGGGGATTGCAAAAGGTTTCGAAAACGAGAAAGAGGGCGGCGACCGATGCCACGGATGCTTTCAATTCCGATTGAAGAAAACCGCGGAAAAGGCGGGACGGGACGGCTATGCATTTTTTGCAACGACGCTCACGGTAAGCCCGCACAAGAATGCCGATGTCATCAATCGAATCGGGATGCGACTGGAAACGGAAACGGGCATAAAATATCTGGCGGCGGATTTCAAGAAGAAAAACGGATATCAGCGTTCCATCGAACTTTCCAAAGAATATCACCTTTACCGGCAACATTATTGCGGCTGCGTTTACAGCATGCAACGCTCTCCGGAATAACCGTCCCAACCTTCCGGAACGGGATTCCTCGTGTATCCCGCCCGATTTCCGCGTGAAAAACGGTGTTGACAATTCATGTTTTTTTTCGCATGATTGACGACGCCGACGGAATACCGGTCCCCGGGTCGAGCCGTCCGGCTTTCAATGGAAACGACCCCGTTCCGCATGAGGAAACGATGGCCTGCCGCGTATCGAACGTACGCGTATCGAACGTACGTGTATCGAACGTATTGGATCGATGCGACGCCGGTTCCGTCGGGATGCGGAGAAAGATATTTTTTTCACTCCATGCTTGCGATACGCCCCAAAATTCTCGAACCGGTTTTTACCCTTTATTCCCGTCCCGTACACCCGGAATTCTTCGGCGTGGTCGCGGAACGGTCGCTTGTCCGCAATCGATACGAGGTTTCGGTCGCGATCACCAACGTGGGGCACGTCCTCGTCTGGACCGACGGACGGCGCACGTTGACGGAGATCGTGTCCTCGGTTCACCATGAATTGCCCTGCGCGCCGCTTTTTCGCGACCCGGTACACGGCGTCCACGAACAGTCGGCGACGATCGACACATCCCTTGTTTACCGGACGTCTTTCCGCTTCGAATCGGTCGAGCCGGAAACGCTGTTCCTGTTGGACAAGGAGTTTTCCCGGGAGGAGGGACGGGAGGGACTCGTTCATCGTTTCGGGCAAAACGGGCGAATCGCCTTGGGAGCGGTCAGCTATGTCCGGCTGGAATCGCGTGCCGGGCGGTTGTTCGTCCAGGCCGTCCACACGTTTCCCGACGACCTGGCGTTCGTCAGGACCGAATCGCTCATCGCCTTGCGGTAAGCGTAGACGCGGCACGTGTGCGAGCAGGCGTGGTACACCGGAAGCGGTTGAAATTTTCCGGCGCCGGCATTCAGGCAACCTGCGTTTCCGCAGACCAAGGGTGGAGCGAACGGAAAACCTGACCGGTTACAGCCTGATTGTGGACCGGTTGCGGCCCGTTCAGTCCGCCGCCTTGCCGAGCGCCTGATCCAGATCGGCAATGACGTCTTCCGGGGCTTCGAGACCGATGCTCACGCGGATATAATCTTCCGGGACACCG
The DNA here is from genome assembly GCA_003509805.1 of Planctomycetaceae bacterium. GTDB lineage: Bacteria > Planctomycetota > Planctomycetia > Pirellulales > Thermoguttaceae > UBA8133. Next base: position 18,413 of record DOMV01000424.1, on the reverse strand, counting down.
GCGGCCCTGAGTTCCATCGCGTTAAGCTGGCTGTGCGTCGTCGTCGCGGGATGGATCACGAGCGTCCGCGCATCGCCGATATTGGCGACGTGGAGGGCGAGTTCGACCGATTCGATGAATTTCTGGCCCGCCGCTTTGCCGCCCTTGATCCCGAAACCGAGAATCGCGCCGCAACCTTTGGGCAGGTACTTTTGGGCGAGTGCGTGTCCCGGATGGGAGGGCAGGCCCGGATAGTTGACCCAGGAAACTTTCGGATGGCCGGCGAGAAATTCCGCAACCGTTTGCGCCGCTTGCGCACACCGGGACGCACGCAAATGCAAGGTTTCGAGCCCCTGGAGAATCAGGGATGCGTTGAACGGACTCATGCAGCCGCCGAAATCCCGCAACCAGTGGGTCCGGAGCATGAACGCATAGCACAGGTTGCCGAAGGCCGCGTGGAAATTCATGCCGTGATAATAATCGTCCGGCTCGGTGAATTGCGGCCATTTCTTCGGTTCGGCCCCCCAATCGAACCGGCCGCTGTCGACGACGATGCCGCCCATCGAGGTCCCGTGTCCGCCGAGCATCTTGGTCGCGCTGGCGAGCACGATGTCGACGCCGTGTTCGAACGGTTTGAACAGGGCGGGCGTGAGGGCCGTGTTGTCGCAAATCACGGGAACGCCGTATTCGTGCCCGATCCGGGCGATTTCGGCGTATTCGAGCACCTCGTTCTTCGGGTTCGCAAGTGCCTCGAAATAAACCGCTTTCGTGTTCGGCTTGAACGCCTTTCGCATCGATTCCGGATTGGTCATATCGACGAACGTGACGTCGACCCCCATGCGTTTGAAGGTGTTTTTCAACAGGGAGACGGTTCCGCCGTAAAGCGATCCGGAGGAAATGATATGATCGCCGCAACGGGCGAGATTGAACAGGGCGATGAATTCCGCCTGTTGGCCGCTCGCGGTCGCGACGCCGGCGATCCCCCCTTCGAGGGCGGCCATGCGCTGCTCGAACACGTCCAGCGTCGGATTCTGGAGCCGGGTATAAATCCACCCGAGTTCCTTCAGTTCGAAAATCCGCGCCGCATATTCGGAACTTTTGTACAGGTAAGCGGATGTCTGATGAATCGGGACCGCGACCGAGCCCGTGCCCGGGTCGCAACGGAAACCGGCATGAACGGCTTGGGTATCGAAATGTTGGTTTTGCATGAGATCGGGGAAAAAGTTGATGGCGAACCGAACGTTGTTGCGATCCCGGTTTGTATGAATCGAACGAAGGAACGCACAAACCCGCCTCCGTTCCGGGCTTTTGACCGAAGCCGGCCCCGTTTTCCGTTTTAACCGCCCCTTGACCCTCCGTGCGGTGTTGTTTTTCGAGGGCGGGCTCCTTGAAAGTCGGCTTCGGGAGTCGGCTTTGGGAAATTGCAACAGCCTTCGGTATAATGCGCGGGTATAATGCGGGAGTCCATTATACCCGACGACCGCCGGCGTGGCAAGAAGCAATCTGCAAGAAGCAAGTTGCAAGAAGCCGTTTTTCATGGTACGACATGTATTATCCCTCATGTATACCGGAAACGCGATGAAAACGAACGTTTGGTCAAGTCCGCCTGCCGCACTCACTCGCCCATAACTTCGGTTCATATAATGACCTAAACGGAGCGTTCGAGCGGCAGGCGGTTATGCGAGGGATTGTGCGCGGGAACGGTTTCAAGCCGTTTACGGTATAACATTTGCGTTAAAAAGATGATGATCCATGTCCTGCATTTGACCGCATCGCCGTTTTTCGGGGGGCCGGAACGCGTGATTCTCGATATCGTCCGCACCCGGTCGGTTTCCCCGTTTCCCATCGAAAGTACAATCGCGACGTTCGACGAAAACGGCGGCTGCGAACCGTTTTTGGCCGAAATCGCCAAACGCGGATTGAACGGCGTCCGTTTGGTCCGCGACATGCCGCACCTGATCGCCGCCGCCCGGGAATTGACGCGCATGATAAAAGAACGACGAATCGACCTTGTTTGCGCCCACGGCCATAAATCACGCGCCCTCGGTTGGTTCGCCGCGAGACGGGTCGGCATCCCGATCATCGGTGTTTCCCACGGCTGGACCTGGCAGGATTTCCGGACATCGCTCTACGAACGGTTCGATCAATGGATGCACCGCCGGATGGACGCCGTCGTCGCGGTCTCGCAGGGACAGGCCGAGAAAATCGTCCGCTCGGGAACGCCGCGAAACCGGGTTCACGTCATTCACAACGCAATCGATCCGGTCCGGTTTGAAAACGGGAGTGATCCGACCCGGCGGCAGGCGTTGGAATCGCTCTTCGACGGATTGTCGAACCTTCCGACGATCCTGATCGGGGCGGCCGGCCGATTGAGCCCGGAAAAAGGGTACGACGTGCTGATCGACGCCTTTGCCCGGATTGCCGTCGAATGCCCCCGGGCCGCCGTCGTCCTGTTCGGGGAAGGCGCGTCGCGGGAAAACCTGCAACGGCGAATCGATGCACACGGAATTCAAACGCGATTTCTCATGCCGGGCTTCACACCGGAGCTCGACCGGCTTTTACCGGGCTTCGACATTTTCGCGCAATCGTCGCGGACGGAAGGATTTCCCTGCGTCAATCTTGAAGCGATGTCCGCCGGTGTGCCGGTCGTGGCGACGGCGGTCGGAGGTGTTCCCGAACAGATCGTCCCCGAAACGACCGGCCTGCTCGTTCCGCCCGGGGATCCGCAAGCCCTGGCCGCTTCCCTGAAACGATTGATCGGGGATGCGGACCTGCGCCGCTCGCTCGCCGGGGCGGCCCGGAAGGATGTTCGCAACCGATTCACCTGCGACGTGCAGGCCGGGCACTATGTCGAACTGTTCGAACGCGTGTTGGCGGAGCATCGAAAACCGGCTTCGTGACATTTCAATCGTGTTTGGATGCTTTGTGTGAGGGTGTGACAACGTTCGATTGAAAATTCAGGCAAAATGCACGCCCGGAGCGAAGCGTAGCGCAGTAATGGGAGAACGGCACAGTGAGAGAATGTTGCGTAAATCCCGGTCGCTTCATGTTATTACGCTCCCGGCTTCCATACGTTACGTTTCGGATTTTCTCGGACTGTTTACGCGCCCTTGTTTCGTTTTTTATCCGACGTATCTATAATGGGGGTATGCCTGCGTGGACCGACGAGTCGAACGAGAAGTTAAACGGGAAATGGACCGACACGGAAGACGGCAATCCGTTCGCTCCGCCTCCGCTTCATGAAAACGACGAAACGGAAGAAGAGAGTGCGATTGATCCCGAAACGGTGATGCGGGCAAACCGGGTCGCGTTGGGCCTTTTCGCATCGGCCTGGTTGCTGTTGATCGCGGCGTTTCTCCTTTCCGGGGGGAACTGGCACGCTTTTTTTTGGGAAGGCCGGTTGGATGCGTTCGTTCCCTACGTGTTGTATTTCCTCGCGACGGGCCTTTTGTGCCTGGGAGCATGGACACTGACCGGGGCGCTCAAGTACAATTTCCTCAAGCGGTTGGTCGCGACCGTCCTTTGTGCATGTCCCATAACCTCGTTTGTTTTTTTTCCCATCCTGAGTTTCCGGGCGGCAACGTTCGCCGTTCGTGAGAAACTTGCCCGGATCCGGCGCGAGCATTGCCACAATACCGAATTTCCGCCGTAAAATACATTTGTCGGACACGTTTACCGGTGATCGCACGAATGCGATTTCCGTTCGTTTTCCTTTTTTCTCCAACCCCCCCATTATTTTCATGAAACAGCTTTCCTTTTCTCCCGCGTGGTTGTGTTTGGTCGTGTTTTTGATCGCTTCGCCGCTTATGGCCGAGAAACCCGAGGAGTACACGTCGCTGCGCGAGGTGTTTTCGGATGAATCGTTGCGGAAGGATTTTGGTATCCAGGGCGAATACCTCTACAAGGAGGGCGACTGCGTGTTTGGGCTCCAGGTCGTTGCCGAGGGCGACGGCAAATTCCGCTGCGTCGCTTACCCGGGCGGTCTTCCCGGCGAAGGTTGGACACGCGGCGACGCGAAATTTTCCGGGACCGCGGAATCCGTGTCCGGCAAGGACTGGAAACGCGGCGACGGGGCCACGGAATCCGAGCTCAGCGACATCCTGCGATTCACGCCGACCGGCGAACTTCCGCCCGGTTTTCAGCCCGGTGAAAAAACGCTCGACGCCAAAGTCGCGATCACCCGGCGAGACAACGGACAAGAAAACGGACAAGGCCGCCGGCGCATGATAGAAATGTCGATCACGCTGGACGGTTTCGATCCGCCCGTCGTTTTCAAAAAGGTTCGCCGCACGAGTCCGACGCTCGGGGAAAAAGCCCCGGAAGGAGCACTGGTCGTGTTCGACGGCTCCAATCTCGATCAATTCCTGCCGGGAGCGAAAATGGATGAAACGCAATCGCGGCGCGGTGCTTCCCGGGGCAACACGCTCTGGGCGGAAGCGGCTTCAAAACCGTTCGAAAAAGGCCAAGCCTACAAGATGCACCTCGAATTCATGCTTTCCTACATGCCCAAAGCCCGGGGGCAAGGCCGGTCGAACAGCGGGGTGTACATCGACGAAGCCTATGAATGCCAAGTACTCGACTCGTTCGGTCTCGACGGGAAGAACAACGAATGCGGCGGCTTCTACACGATTGCCGAGCCGGCCGTCAACATGTGTTTCCCGCCGCTTCAATGGCAGACCTACGATATCGATTTCACGCCGCCCAAATTCGGCGCGGACGGCACGAAAACGGAAAATGCCCGGTTGACCGTCAAGCAGAACGGCGTGGTGATCCACGACAACATCGAATTGCCGAAAGAAACCCCGGGCCGCAAAAAAGAAACCGACGAGGCGCGCGGCGTCTATCTCCAGGGGCACAGCAACAAAGTCCAGTACCGGAATATCTGGGTGAAATACGAGTGAGACGCTAATGTTTTCCGCGCGGGGTGTGAGAAGAAACGCGTAAGCAGATGGGCCGGATTCGTCCCGCACTCCGCGTTTCTCGTTTGCCTGAAACGGGTTAAGACAGCCCAAGTTTCGGAAAACGACAGGTTCTCCCCAATGATCGGCGATGGGATTTGCTTTTTTTCCGACTTTATCCAAAAGGGGAAACCGGTCCGATTCTTCGATTCTTTCGATGGTTGCGTCGCGAAATCGAAGAAAAAAACCGGATGGCCCAAATCGGAGTTTGACTTTCTCGTCGCGATCAATACAATCATGGAATCATTGGAACGAAGCGACGCCCGTTTCCGGCACATGCGTGCTACTGAAAAGGGTGGAAACGGAACCGTTTCGTCGGAGGAGCGATCAATCGGAATTGATGGAACGACATACCGATAACAATACCGGAGTTTTCCGGTAAAACAGGTACGGATCTTCAGATAAACGACAAACGAGGGCGCACCGGACCTTTTGTAGGCGGCGTGATTCCCGGGTTTGTGTTAATAAACCATCTTCTTCAGGTAATCAAGCGGGAACGGCGCGACCGGAACGGTTTTGCGTAACGATGTTTCCGGGCATGAACGAAATCGGCGCCCCATATCGGCGACCCGTATTTTCCGTTCCCGTTTGTTTCACCTGTTTCCGAACGATCGAAAGGATTGACGTGATACCGAACGATAAGGACATCGAGCGTTCCCTTCTCCGGGCCATTGCGGATCGTATCGGTACCGACCGCTTCGAACTCTGGTTCGGCTCCGGAACCCGGGTCGTTCTCGACGCGGCGACCTCCCAGCCGCGGATCGTCGTTCCCGACAAGTTTCTTGCCGATTGGATTCGAGTCAATTTTCGCCAGGTCGTCGATGCGGCGGCACGGTGTGTTTTCGGCGTTCCCTGTTCCGTACCGGTCGTCGTGGGAGACCCTGCTTCGTTATCGCGGGAAGCGGACCGGCACTCAAAAATCTCTCCGGAAATCTCGCCCACAATCTCCCCGGGAATCCCCCTGCACGGCCCGGACGACGCGCTTTTCCTCAAAAAGGCTGAAATGCACGCCACGATCGGCCTCCCGCATTCACACGCCCCGTTGAAAACCGCCCTGCCGAAAACAGCCCCGTCGAAAACCGCCCTGCCGGGAACNNATCCGATTGAAGCCGCATCAATTCACGTCTCCCCGATTCATGGCGCGCCGATTCAGTCCCCGGCCCCTTGGGCGGGCGATTTGAGGGGCGATTTGCGCAAGATCGTCGTTCCGTCGCTCGGCGGTCGGCCCCGGGAAAAAACGACGGCGGTTCCCGTTTCCACGGTCGCGACGGTTTCGAAAAGTGAAGGAACGCCCGGTTCGCGTCGCTTCGAAACGTTGGAAACGTTTGTCGCCGGACCGTCGAACCACTTGGCCCGGCAGGCGGCGGATTTCGCGATCCGGTATCCGGGCAAAATCAACCCGATTTATATTCACGGTTCGACCAGCCTCGGCAAAACGCACCTGCTCGAAGCGATTTGGAGTGCCGTCCGAAAACATTCCGGGACGGGCAAAATCGGTTCCGCCACCGGTTCCGCGCGAAAGCCGCCGTTGTTCATGAGCGCCGAACAGTTTACCAACGCGTTCATCGCCTCGATCCGGCAGGGCGGGATGCCGGCCTTCCGCAACAAATTCCGCGATATTTCCGTGTTGCTGATCGACGATCTCCCGTTTTTGGCGGGAAAAAAGCAAACGCAAACCGAACTGGTGCATTTGATCGACACGCTTAAAAGCCGCGGCGTTCAATTGGTGTTCACGGGCGACCGACCGCTCGGCCGGTTGACGGAATTGCGGGGCGAAATCCTTTCACGGCTCGAAGCCGGAATGGTGTGCGGGATTAAAACGCCGGAATCGGAAACCTTGCTCGCGATTTTCCGGCAAATGATCGCCGCGCGCGGGATAGCGGTCCCCGACGACGTGTGCCGTTTTGTCGTCGGCCGCCTGAACGCCCATGCCCGACAGCTTTCCGGCGCGCTCAACCGGTTGCACGCCGTCCATCTGACCACCGGGGAGCCGATTACGCTCGCGACGGCGGAAAACGCCCTCGACGATTTGCTGCGGAGCAACCACCGGCCCGTCAAAATCCAGGACATCGAGAAAACGGTCCGCGAAACCTTCGGGCTGGGCACTCAAGCGCTCCAGTCGAAATCACGATCCAAGTCGGTTTCCCATCCGCGGATGCTTGCCATGTGGCTGGCCCGGAAATACACCCGGTCGGCATTGACCGAGATCGGGAAGTTCTTCGGCGACCGGAGCCATTCGACCGTGATCACGGCCCAGAAAAACGTCGAAAAATGGTTGAACGACGACACTGAAATTCTGTGCGGCGATTCGGATTGCCGCGCCGCGGAAGCGATTCGCCGTCTCGAACAGGCCCTTGTCGGTTCCGTCGGTTCCCGTTGCGGTTGACACGAAATCGGCGCACACGGCCGAAGCACGAAGCGTCAGCGAGTGATTTATACCGAAGCCGGTTGATTTTTCCGTATTACCCCTCCTGTTTACCTACGGCAAACAGGCTCCTCAACCGTTGGCTTCGGGAAATCTTAAAGGTTTTCGGTATAATAGTTTACGCATCGCTATCCGGAATGATCCCTACGGCAGTTTGACCATTTCGCCGTCATTGACGCTGCACAACCGCCACATGGTCTCAGGCGTCATCGTGGTGGGAAACGCCCGGACGGATCCGTCGCCGAGCGCAGCACAGACGACACCCGGATGGCAACTGCCGAATTGACTGGAATCATAATTCGTAGCGGGAGTGTTACCCGGCTTATGGGAGTCCTTGGTCTCGTCATTCGGTCCCATCGCGAAAAGATTCGAGTTGTTCGACGCGACCGGTCGGGCGACATTCGGATTCCACTGCGTGTGTGCCAGCGGCATACAGGAATTCCCGTGCCAAAGGATACCGGTATTGTTGGCCGTGGGGTTGATGTCGACGGCCCAAGCGGGAACGAACTTTTCGACATAAATGACCTGGTTCGTGGTCCCGTCGCTCCACCACGCGATATCGTCCCGCCATTGCCAATCCATAACCATGTCTCTCGCTTCGCCCTGCTGGCACGCTTGCGCCTCGCTGTATGTGAGGGTGTTGAATCGCACAAGCGGCAAACGAAACGGGCTGGAAATCTTGCTCATGGAGGCATGATCGTTTTCGTGTAAAGCGATGTAAGTGCCTACTCGATCAAGATTTTCGCCATTCACATTGGCGAGCGGGAGCACGTAATCCGAAACGGGACCGCTCCTGTCGCTTCCCGGTCCGCCACTCACGCGCGGCTTGTACCAAGGCCCGCCGCGCGAGGGACAGTGGAACATGGGAATCTCGCCGACCTTTGACCAAAATTCGGGTACGTTCTGGATGCTCTCGCCATGACACCATGCGGCTGTGCCGCTGGGACCGTTGGCCGTTGCGGTCGCTTTGCCGTAGAATTGTTTCTCCTCGGCCATGGCGTGCAAGCCCTGTTGCTCTATGTACGGAAACAGCAACATAGAGATCGGCGGTCGTTCGGCCCAAATGGCGATGGCCGGCAGACTTTTTTGTGTGTCGAGAAAGCTTTGAACACCGAGCCCGAACTGTTTCAGATTGTTGGTACACTGCATTCGCCGCGCCGCCTCGCGCGCCGCCTGAACCGCCGGGAGCAACAGGGCGACCAGCGTGCCGATGATGGCGATCACGACGAGAAGTTCAACGAGCGTGAACGCAACGAGCCGGGGATTGTATCCCCGGGACCGGGAACACAGTTCCCGGCTCGTCGTTTTGCCTTCCCGGCTTGTCACCCGGCTTGCCAAACTGCCTGCCCCCCCCTCCCGCTTCAAATTGACATTTGGTGATCTGGTCATAATGCTTCTCCCAAAAATGGTTTGTCGAAAAAACAAACAATCCCGCGTCGCGGCGTGCGCGGTACTCGACTGTATGATCGCACCCGGCACAAGTTAGAGTATGTGACGGTGCTTGTACAACATCGCCGTACGTGTTACACTGGGAGGGGTGGACGGAGGAGTTTTAAGTACGGTGTGTTTTAATACGGTGTTTTATACTTCGAACGGCCCGAAAATGCTCCCGCGAACAATCGCTTGCCGCTCGAACGATACGTGTATGTCATTATACAAACATAAGTTAGTGTCGATTGAGTGCGGCAGGCAGACTGGAGCAAATGTTCGTTTTCATCGCGTTTCCAGTATAATACGAGGTGCTTGACACGGGGTGTTTGATACTTGAGTTTGCCAGTTTTCCGGAAAAAAAGCTCCCTCTTGGGAGTCAATACACACTCCTCCCACCCCTTTCGTCCATTGTATTCCCTTGAACCAAGGAAAGCAAGATGAAAAACGTCGGTATTTTGATTATCGCAATGTTTTCAGCGACGATTATCGGATGCGACGACGGCAAGGTCCCGCTCGGCGGCAAGGTCACGTATTCCGACGACGGAACGCCCCTGGAGACCGGTACGGTCGGTTTTACGACGGATGATTACAATGCGCGTGGCCCGATTCAAAAGGACGGCAGTTTCGTCGTCAGTTCCGAAAAACCCGGAGACGGTTTGCCGCCGGGAACGTATCGGGTCCACATTTCCGGTGCGGAGCGTCAAATCGGCATCTCCCCGGATGGTGTTGCGATTATGGAGCCGCTTATCGACCGAAAATTCATCTCCCCGCACACGTCGGGCCTGACACTGGAAGTCACTCCGGAAACCAAAGACTATAGCATCCAGGTCGACCGGTACGTGCCGCGGAAACGATAGCGCAACGATAGCGCGTCGATGCAAAAACTCAACCGGCTTCGGTATATACCGTAAATGGCCTGACAATCCTCCCGCGAACAATCGCTTGCCGCTCGAACGATACGTGTATGTCATTATACAAACAGAAGTTAGTGTCGATTGAGTGCGGCAGGCAGACTGGAGCAAATGTTCGTTTTCATCGCGTTTCCAGTATATACCAAAACCCGTTTTCATGAACCTGAACGAACGTACCAGCGGGATTCTGCTGCACCTTTCCTCGCTTCCCGGTCCGCATTGTTGCGGCGATCTGGGAAAGATAGCACGGCGTTTTGCCGATTTTCTCGCCCAAGCCGGCCAGAAATGGTGGCAGATGCTCCCGATCAATCCGATTGACGAGTGTTTTTCCCCTTATTCCAGTATTTCCGCTTTTGCCGGGGACCCGTTGTATATCGATCTTGACGATCTTTGCGAACAGGGGCTCCTTGATCCCGAGGATATCGCCTGGGGACCGGTCGGACCGAAAAACCATACGGCTTATCATGTCGCCCGCGATTATCGTTCCGTTCGCTGGGACAAAGCATTCCGGCGATTTCAGGCAAACCGGGGGGGTGAAAAATACAGGGTTGCTTATGCCGGGACCGCATACGACGGGGCCACATACGAAGGGGCTGTATACGACGGGACCGTATACGAACGTTTTGCCGCGGAGAATTCATGGGCCCGACCGTATGCCCTTTTCTGTGCGCTGGCGGAGAAATACGGTACGCAGGATTGGGTTCTCTGGCCGGACGAGGCCGTGCGGCATGCGCAGCCGGAAGCCCTTCGGGCCGTCGCCGGAGAACTTGCGGAACGTATCGAGTATCACCTTTTCCTGCAACTGGTGTTCGACGTCCAGTGGCAGGAACTCCGCCGGTACTGTAATGATCGCGGAATCGGGCTCATCGGCGACGTGCCGATCTATGTTTCCCGGCAGAGCGTCGAAACCTGGTCGGAAACCCGGCTCTTCCAGATCGATTCGCACGGCCACCTCGAACGGGTCGCCGGCGTTCCGGGCGATTCCTTCAACCCCGAAGGACAGCGTTGGAATTCCCCGCTTTACCGCTGGGATGTCCACCGCGACGACGGCTACGCCTGGTGGACCGCCCGATTGGTCAACACGCTCAAGCATTTCGATGCGGTAAGGCTCGACCATTTCATCGGCTTTTACAACTATTTCAGCATGCCGCCCGAGAACATGCCGAAAGAGGAACGGGAAGCCAAGTTGCAGGACCCGCACCTGACGCCGGAAGAGAAGGCCAAACTGCTCGGCGAATGGATCATCGTTCCCCAGGATGCGTTATTCGAAAAAATCAGGCGGGTGCTTCCGGATTCCCAGTTTATCGCGGAAGATCTCGGCGTCCTGAAAGAAGGGGTGATCGAGTTGCGGAACAAGTTCGGTTTTCCCGGCATGAACGTATTTCAGTTCGGTTTCGATTTTTTCCGCGGCGACGACCCGACGATCCATTGGGAACCGAACTCGGTCGTCTGCACCGGAACGCATGACACGCCGCCCCTGTCCGCCTGGCTGGAGGAATTGCTGCTCGATCACCAACTCGACAATCGCCGCTGGAATTGGGACGCGATTCTCTCGATGCTCAAATCCTTCATCGGCGGAACCGAGGAATGGAAAAACCGGTTCGGCCATGAACCGTTGCCCGACGGACGATCACGGGATTGGCCCGGCGAAGCGCCGTCGTTCGACAAGAAGACCCTGATTCGCGCGATGATCGAAATGACCATGCACTCGCCGGGAAACACGGCCGTTTTCCCGATGCAGGACATCATCGCCGCCGGCCCCGAATCAAGGATGAATTTTCCGGGCCATGCCGAAAACAACTGGTGTTGGCGGCTTGACGAAGACGACCTCACCGACGATTTGGCCAACACGCTGGCGTATCTGACCTGGCTTTATCGACGGAAATAACCGCGTCCGCAGGGAAGCGGTTCTCGACGCGCCGGAAATTCTCAACGGGCCGGGAACGGTATAGGAGCCGGGGATTGTGTACCCGGATGGTTTGCGGTCCGGGTTGAACGAAAATCCGAGGACTTCTTGCCAAAATAGGCAAAACAAGAGAAACAGGAACTTCTTTTCCCGTTCGAATTTCCAAAATCGCTCTTTTCTCATCCCTGAAAATCGGTTAAGGTTCCCAACCGAAGCACGTATGTTTTATGTCGACGCCGTTTTCGACATCAACATTCTTTGGGATTCACGTATTTTCCAGAGCAGGGAACCGGTTTCATGGCGGAGCTTTTAACAACGCGAGGAACAACGTCGAAACGTCGATCCACCCCGGAAATTCCGATCGATTCTTTTGCGGAGACCGGGGTTGCCGGAGAAATGACGGGCAATTTCGGAACTATTCCCGGCGTAAGTGTCGATGAAACGACGCAAATTTGGTTCGATTACAAAAAAAATCCGACGGACGACCTTCGGAACCGGCTCGTCGAACGCTATATGCCGTTGGTCCGCAACCGGGCGGAACGGATCTGGTCCCGCCTGCCGGACGGCGTGGAGCTTGACGACCTGATTTCAGCCGGAACATTCGGTCTCATGGACGCGATCGCCGCGTTCGATATCACGCGCGGCGTCAAATTCGAAACCTTTTGCATGCCCCGGCTCCAAGGGGCGATTCTCGACGAGCTGCGTTCGATGGACTGGGTGCCCCGGATGGTCCGGACGAAAACCAGCCGGTTGAACGAAGCGTACAAAATGCTCGAAACCCGGCTCGGGCGAAAACCGATCGACACCGAAGTCGCCGAATACATGAAAATCCCCGTCGAAGAAGTGCGCACGCTGATTACCGAGGCACATGGGGTAAACCTGACCAGCTTGGACAAAAAACGGGGCGAAACCGACGGTTACAAGGATATTCGCGAAATCGACGTGCTCCCGGACAAACGGGGCGAAGACCCGACCGAACGGCTTGCGAAAACGGACCTGATCCGGGCGTTCACGCGAGGCTTGACCAAAACGGAACGCCTCATTATCATCCTGTATTATTACGAGGAAATGACCATGCGGGAAATCGGGGCGACGCTCGATCTCTCCGAAAGCCGGGTCAGCCAAATGCACTCCGCGATCGTCGACCGCATCAAGAAAATGTACGCCGACTGACCACTGGTCGCCTTACGTGCCGCGACCGGTGGTCACGGAAACCTTCGTTTATACTCCAGACGGCATGAAAATCCTCCCGCGAACAATCGCCTGCCGCCCGAACGATCCGCTTAAACACTTGCAAGAACGAAGGTTACAGGATAGTGAGTGTGGCAGGCAGACTCGACCAAATGTGCGTTTTCATCGCGTTTCCAGTTTACCTTCAAGAACAACCCCTGCCATTCGTCCCGTGAAAGTCTACAATACGCTTACGAAAACCAAGGAAGAATTCGTTCCCGTCCGTCCCGGCCACGTCGGAATTTACCTGTGCGGTCCCACGGTTTATAAACCCTCGCACATCGGCCACATGGTCGGCCCCGTCATTTTCGACACGGTCAAACGTTACCTGGGGTACAGCGGCTTCCAGGTGCGGCTGGTCGTCAACATCACCGATGTGGACGACAAACTGATCGCCGAATCGAATGCCCGGGGCATCCCGATGGCGGCCGTCGCGGAGGAAATGACCGCCGATTACATGGCGAATCTCAAGGCGATGGGCGTGCTGGAAAACGTCGACGATTTCCCGAAAGCGACCGGGCACATCGGGAACATCGTCAAATTCGTGGAAGGCTTGATCTCCAAAGGTTTCGCTTACGTTTCCGAAGGCGATGTCTATTTCGACGTGAGCCAGTTCGACGGATACGGTAAGCTCTCGCATCGCTCGCTCGGCGATATGCAGGGCGAAGGCGGCACGGCGGCGGGCCGAAAACGAACGCCGTACGATTTCGCCCTCTGGAAAGGCGCGAAGCCGGGTGAACCGGCCTGGGATTCGCCCTGGGGAAAGGGCCGGCCCGGTTGGCATATCGAATGCTCCGTCATGAGTAAGGAAATCCTCGGAGAAACCTTCGACATTCACGGCGGCGGGCTCGATCTGGTCTTTCCACACCACGAGAACGAAGTCGCCCAAAGTGAGGCCCTGCACGGCTGTCCGATGGCGAAATACTGGCTGCACAACGGTCTCATGCAGGCATCCAGTGAAGTCGGTAAAGTCGGTGGTCGCAACACCCGCTCCGCCGAAGAAGGGAACATCGTTTCGCAAGAGGCCGGAAAAATCAGCAAATCGAAGGGCTCAAGCGCCTTCCGCGACCTGCTCAAACAGGTCCCGGCCGAAACGATCCGGTTTTTCCTGCTTTCTTCGCATTACCGCCGACCGATCGATTACGGCATGGAACGGCTCCAGGAAGTCGGCAAGGGCCTTGAAACCTTTTACCGGTTTTTCAAGCGGTTCCAAAAGATCACGGGAAACAGTTTTTACGCAATTGATTTCCCGAAGGACCGCCTCGCGGGCGATGCCGGCCCCTTCGACCCGGCGGTCAAGGAATTGCGGACGAAATTTATCGAGTCGATGGACGACGATTTCAATACCGGTGGCGCGATCGGCGTCCTGTTTGATCTGGTGCGGACGCTGAACAAATCGATCGACGACGACAAACTCGAACTCACGGCCAACGAAGAGCAAAAGGCGACGCTCGTCCGCAACACGACGACGCTCAAGGAACTCTGCGCGACACTCGGCCTCTTCCTCGCCGAACCCGAGGAAAAAAGCGACGGGAACGACGCGCTGAGCGGAAAATTGATGGAACTATTGATCGAACTCCGGGCAGACGCGAAAAAAGCGAAAAATTTCACGACCGCCGATACGATCCGCGACCGTCTCAAGACGATCGGCGTCGTCCTGGAAGATCGGCCCGGCGGAAAAACCGACTGGTCCGTGTCTTGACGGACGCAAGCCGGCAAGAAAGCGGCGGGTGAATTGATAATGGACAATTGATAATTGATAACGAAGAGACGCAGTTCAACCGTCGAGCAAGGAACCCGCTTTGCGTCCCCCCCGTTGTCCATTGTCCATTATCAATTGTCAATTCATCCACGCCTGTTTGCGATACAATTCTACCGCCGCGACCCGACGATCCGCACATCCAATTCCAACGATTCCGAATCGATCTTGATCGCGACCGTTTCGGACACGACAGTTTCTGATGCAACAACTCCGGGTGAAACGGCTTCAGCCGCAGCGGCGCGTGAAACGACATTGTCGGAACCGGCCGACGTGAGCCGCAACGCTTCGGCAAGCGTTTCCCGTTGAATAGAAGCACGGAATTGATCGACGGCCGCGACGATGTGCTGCGAGGCGGTTACGATGCCGACGTCAATCCGGTCCGTGTAGTCGCATCCGATTTCCTTGCGGCGGTTCTGGATCGTGCGGATGATTTCCCGGGCATACCCCTCGGCGATCAATTCCGGACTCAATTCCGTCGACAAGACGACCACGCAATTCGGTCCGTCGGCGGCGGCCCAGCCTTCCTTCGCGGCAAGCCGGATCTGGATATCTTCCGGCAAAAGTTCCAGTACCGCGCCGTCGTCGATTTTCAGTACGATTTTTTCGTTCGCCTTCATCTCGGCGAGCAATTGCGCGCCGTCAGCGGCCGCCAGCGTCTTCTGCAACGCCGGGAGCCGTTTCCCCAGTTCCCGGCCGAGTTTTTTCAGGTTCGGCAGAATCGTGTAGGAAACGTATCGGGCGATTTCCGACGGATCGGTCAGGATCCTGACGTGCTTGACGTTCAGTTCTTCCTGGATTTCCTTGACCCGATCCGGGACGACCGCGCCCGTTTCCACGCCGGAGAACAACTGCCCGATGCGCGGATCGGAAGAGGATATCTCGATTTGACGGAGCGGCTGGCGGACCTTGAGTTTCGCGTTCATCCTCGCATTGCGCCCGAGAGAGACGATTTCACGCTGGAGCGCGATCGTTTCGGAAAGGACGGGATCGACCGTCGACAAATCGGCCTCCGGATACTCGCACAGGTGGACGCTTTCCACGCAGGCGGCGTTTCCGTTTGTCAACCGGGCCCACATCCGCTCGGCAAGAAAGGGAACGAAGGGCGCGATCGTTTTCGAAAGCGTGAGCAGGCACTCGAACAGCGTCCAATATGCCTCGTTTTTCGACCGGATCGTCTCCGGGTCGGTGTCCTTCGCACTGCTCCAAAACCTGTCCCGGCTGCGTCGTACATACCAGTTCGAAAGCGAATCGACGAACGCCGTGATCCGGGAACAGGCGGCGTAATGGTCGTACGCGTCCATCTTTTCCGTGACAAAACGGATCATGTCGTTCAACTCGCCGAGAATCCATCGCTCAAGATCGCGACGCCCGGCGATCGGGACATAGGACTTCGCGCTTTGCAACACCGACGGAGTGAGTTGTCCCCGGTCCGATTGAATCGTTTGAACGTCGATCTCCGCGAGCGGGTCGAAACCGTCGATCTTGCCGTACACGTCGTAGAACGAAAGGACGTTCGTGAGACGGAGCAGGAATTCCGGCATCGAATCCTTGATCGCCTGTTCACTGTACCGGATCGCGGTCCACGGCGTCTGGTTCGCAAAGAGGTACCATCGCAGCGCATCAGCGCCGTATTTGACGAAAATCTCGTTCGGTTCGCGGTAGTTCCGCTTGCTTTTCGACATTTTCTGGCCGTCTTCGCCGAGCATGAGCCCGAGGACGATGCAGTTGCGAAAATCCGGCTTGTCGAACACGAGCGTACTGATGGCGTGCTGGCTGTAGAACCAGCCCCGCGTCTGGTCGAGCGCCTCGCTGATGAAATCGGCCGGAAAATTCTTCTCGAACAATTCCTTCGAGCCTTTTTCGTGCGGATATCCCCATTGCGCGAACGGCATCGCTCCGCTGTCGTACCAGCAGTCGATCACTTCCGGGACCCGCCGCATCCGTGATCCCGCCGCGAAAGGCGAATCGTAGCTCACCGCGTCGATGTACGGCTTGTGGATCTTGAGATCCTCGTTCAGCGTTCGACCTTCTTGTTTCGCGCTCTTTTTGGCGGTTTCCCAAACGTCGAGTCCGGCGACCCCCGGTTTGGCAAGCAGCTCGTCGTAGGAACCGATCGCCTCCATCCGGCCGCTTTGCTCGCAAACCCAGATCGGGAGCGGGGTCCCCCAATACCGCTCCCGCGAAAGCGCCCAATCGACGTTCGTCGCCAGGAAATTGCCGAATCGGCCTTCCTTGATGTGCTCCGGATACCAGTTGATCGTCCGGTTGAGGGCGACCAGCCGGTCGACGAACTGCGATGTCCGGATGAACCAGCTTTTCCGGGGATATTGAATCAACGGGTCCTTGTCACTCCGCCAACAGAACGGATAATCGTGCAGGTATTGTTCCTGGTGGAACAGGAGGCCGCGGTGCTTCAGTTCGCGCGCGATATCCTTGTCGACATCCTTGACCCAGCGTCCCTCGTAAGTCGGCGCCTCGGCGGTAAACTTGCCGTCCGGTCCGACTGCGCAAATCAGTTCGGGGCCTTCCCCGTCCTTGAACCGGCGGGTTTCCGACCGCAGCACGTCGAAATCGACTTCGCCGAAGGCCGGGGCCTGGTGGACGAGCCCGGTCCCGCTGTCGGTCGTGACGAAATCCGCCGACACGATGCGCCAGTAACGATATTCGTCGAAAACCGGAGTACCGGCCAAGCGGCCCTTGGCTTGCGCAAACTCGTCATAATAAAATGGAAACGGCGGAATGTAACGCAAACCAACAAGATGCTGGCCCTTAAACGTTTCGAGAATTTCCGGCGTCGCTTTCACTTTGGCCGCGACCGTTTCCAGAAGTTCCTTGGCCAAAATGCTCAGCCGCTCGTCTTTGGTGCC
>DOMV01000424.1:559-885 GCA_003509805.1 Planctomycetaceae bacterium | reverse complement strand
GGCGTGGTCGTCCAAACGATCAGATCGACCATGCCGGTAAATCCATGCTTTTTATTGACGGCAATGCCCAATTCCTCATTGAACATCGTCCACTCCGTCGCCGCCTTTCCAGTAGCACTGTCGTCAGCACTGCCGTCAATGTCAATACTGCCGGGCAAGGCCGTCACGAGCGGAAAACGCACGAAAACGCTGGGGTCGGCCACTTCCCTGTAACCTTGGCCCACCTCGCCGCTGGACAAGGCCGTACCGCCCTGTGCCCACCACCAGACGATTTTGTGACCCTGATACAGCAAACCCCGGTCAAAAAGCTGCTTGAGCGACCACCA
>DOMV01000424.1:386-508 GCA_003509805.1 Planctomycetaceae bacterium | reverse complement strand
TAACGGAAAACGCTTTCCTGGCAGCGGTGAATGAACGGCTCCATGCCGAAGGCTTCGATCTCTTCTTTGGAATGAATGCCGAGTTCCTTGCAGACTTCCACTTCGACGGGCAGACCGTGCGT
>DOMV01000424.1:0-240 GCA_003509805.1 Planctomycetaceae bacterium | reverse complement strand
GCTCTTTCCAGAAATCCATGATCCTGAGTTCTTGTTCAGGAAGAGGCAGCGAGGCGTGCTCAGAATGACCGTCAGGGGTGCTACGATCAGAATGACGGTCGCCGGTATGCAAAGAGGCGGTGATTTCGCTCATGGGAGTACAAAGGATGGAGGAACACGGACGTATTTCCTCCATTGTACTCGATTTCGGTCACGGCGACAGGGGACGTGTGGCTCGTAGCAGGACGCTTGCAAGGTCAA
>DOMV01000460.1:5356-5903 GCA_003509805.1 Planctomycetaceae bacterium | reverse complement strand
AACGGTATCTGTATCCCATGGCGCCTGAAATACAGCGCCTGCAATACGGCGCCGGGAAAACCGTTCCCGGCCCGTGACGTCTGTTTTTACATGACGCTTGTTTTTGTGTGACGCCCTGTTTTGCGGCGTCCTTCAGAGCGAATCGGTTTCCCGGAAGCCGGTTCGCTTTTTCTTGTCCTGTCTAATCGGTCTTGGCCACGCGAACGACCTCGTCGATCGAGGTGACGCCGGAAAGAACTTTACGCCACCCGTTTTCCCGCAGGGTTTTCATCCCGGCTTTTCGGGCGGCATCCTTGATGATCTGCGCCTGGCGTCGTTGGGCGGCGAGCAGCCGGATCTCCTCGTCGGCGACCAGCAATTCGTAGAGGGCGACGCGGCCCGAGAATCCCGTTCCCCGGCAGTCCCGGCAACCGCCGGGCGCGAAAACGTCGATCCGTTCCTCCATCATCCGCATGAACGGAAAATCGGCCGGCACTTCCTTCGGCAGCGGGGTGTACGGTTTTTTACAGTGCATGCACAAGCGCCGCACGAGTCGCTGGGCCATCAC
>DOMV01000460.1:0-5336 GCA_003509805.1 Planctomycetaceae bacterium | reverse complement strand
GCGTCGTTCGTGTGCAACGTGCTGAAGACGAGGTGTCCGGTCAGCGACGCCTGGATCGCGTTCTCCGCCGTCTCAAGATCGCGAATTTCCCCGACCAGCACGACGTCCGGGTCGTGCCGGAGAATGGCCCGGAGCGAGGCGGCGAACGTGAGGCCGACCTTCGTGTGGACCTGGATCTGGTTGATGCCGTCCAACTGGTATTCGATCGGGTCCTCGGTCGTGACGATCTTGGTCGCCTCGTCCTTGATCTCGTTGAGCGCGCTGTAAAGCGTGGTCGTCTTGCCGCTCCCGGTCGGGCCCGTCACCAGGACGATCCCGTGCGGCTGCGCGATCAGTTTGCCGAAGGCCGTGTAAATGTCGTCGTCCATCCCGACGCCGCGCAACGTAAAATCCATCCGGTCCTTGTCGAGGATGCGCATGACGATTCCTTCGCCGTGCAGCATCGGGATGATCGAAAGCCGGACGTCGATTTCACGGCCCTGCACTTTCAATTTGATCCGACCGTCCTGCGGGATCCGTTTTTCCGCGATGTTGAGCCGGGCCATGATTTTGAGCCGGCTCACGATCGCCGACTGGAAGCGGTTGATTTCCGGGGGCATCGGCTGCGTCTGGAGAACGCCGTCGATCCGGTAACGTACTTTCATCCCGGTCCCTTGGGCCTCGATGTGGATGTCGCTGGCCCGGGCTTCGACCGCTTCGGTGAGGATGTCGTTGACCAGGCGGACCACGGAGGCTTCCCGGGCCATTTCGGCGTCCCCGGACTGATCCCAATCGATCTCGCCTTCCACTTCGATACCGTCATCCGCGGCCGATCGGGCCAACAAGCCGTCGATCGTTTCCGCGCCGACGCCGAGATGCGATTTGATCAGCTTCGCGAGTTCGACCGGCAACACGAGCACGGGCGTGACCGCCGTCGCAACCGCCCCGGCGACCGCATCCAAGGCGTCCAGGTCGAACGGATTGGCCGTCGCGACCATCAGCGACCCATCCGCGTCGTAGGCGATCGGAAACAGCGTGAACCGATGGACCATTTTTGTCGGAAACCGGGCGAACACGTTTTCGTCGATTTCCGTCTTGCCCGGATCGACAAGCCGCATCCCGAGCGTTTCGGCAAGCAGCGTGTAGGCTTCCTCCTCGGTGCGGACGCCGAGTTGCGGCAGGACGCTCCGGAGCCGCCCGTCGATATCGAGCGATTCCCGGGCGATCCGTAATTGCCGTTGCGAGAACAAATCCATCATGCGCCCTCATCCGCCGGAAGCACGTCGGGGTTTTTCTTTCCAGCGGTTGTGAATCCACCAATACTGTTCCGGGTATTCGCGAATCCGTTCTTCGAGTTGCCCGGTGTACCATTGCGTGATTTCCTTGATATTGCCGATTCCTTCCGGCAGGTCGCGCGGATCAAGGTGCGCGGCGGCGTGCATGCGGAAAAAAAGATCGCCGTCTTCATCCCGGGTCGAAGCGCAAACGACGATCGGGGCGTCGTATTGCATGCTCAACAACGCGATCGCCTTGTAGGTCGAAGCCGGTTGCCCGAAGAAATCGACGAAACATCCCTTGGGACCGGCCGATTGATCGGCCAGGAACGCCATGGTCCCTTTGTTTTCCAAAACCCGGAGAATGTCTTCGTAACCTTCGTTTTTCGAGATGAGAAATTGCCCGGTCGCTTCGCGGAAACGTTTGATGAAATCGTTCACGAAGCGGTTGTCGAGCGTTCGCGCGACCGAATGGGTCGGATATCCGAGCACCCCGAGCAGGAATCCGCCCATCTCGAAGTTGCCGTAATGCCCCGTGACGATGATAACGGGGCGGTTTTGGCGAAGATAGGAAAGCAAGGGGCGAACGCCGACAAGCCGGGCGTTGTGCGGCCAATTGCATTCGCGAATCTTCCGGGGCGCGTGGGCGATTTCGACAAGCATCATGAAAAGATGCCTCCACATCCGAAAGATCAATGTATGTCGTTGTTTTTCCGTGAGTTCCGGGAAAGCAATGCCGAGGTTTTCCCGCAACAGCTCCTGTCGGGCAGGCAAGTAATCGGTGAAAAGCCTGGCGAGGATCGCCGCGCTTGCGTACCCCATCGGCAGCGACATCCCTTGAATGACGCAAATCAGGATGCGAAGACAGAGATAAACGAGATAATCCCGGGCACGATACACGATTTTCATACGTTCCATTATCCGGGGACTGGGAAGGAATGTCAACATGACTGCTCTCCGCGAAAAAATGGAACCTTGGTGCCAATCGCAACACGCGTGGCCAAACACGGCGGTTTCGGCACAAAAACTGCTCTTGCGTTCCCGGAAAAATTTTGATAACGTTCCCCGAGACGATGCGGATCGGCTCTCCTTCGGATTGCCTTCGCAGGAGAAGCCGGACAGGAATTTTTTGGTCTCCAGGCCGAAAATCATTGCCCGGAGAACGCATCAAGACCCGGTTTATACCGAAGCCGGTTAAGTTTTTCGGCCAGCCGCTCGTTTACCCTTCGGGCTGCGTTGTGTCCGGTGGGCAAGCTCCCGAATCATCGGCTTCGGGAAATTTCAAGTGATTTCGGTATACTTTCAAGGATGATCGACTCATGCAACGGATTATTTTTGGGCGGATTATCGTTTTTGGGATTCTCGTCGCCGGTTTATTCGGTCGGCACGCTCATGAACAACAGGCGGAGGCCCAAACGCCCGCCCAAGGTCGCCGATTGGTCCAGCCGTCCTCGCAGTCCGGCTTAAACGGTGTCGATAGGCACGGCGCCGGCACGAACAGCGGTACGGTTCGACAGGTTGCCCATACCCGGGCTCCGAAAACGGCAGACCCGCGAACGGAGCTCCTCGCGAACGCCGCCGCTACGAACGCCGCCGCTACGAACGCCATCGTGTCGCATGCGACCGATCCGAAGCCCAATCCGCTTCGCAGCGGAAACGTGGAAACGCGCGGCGCCGTTCGTTTGGTAAGCGGGGAAACGTCGAATCCGCAGGCCGACCGGGGACAAGCGCTTTCGCTGGACAAATTTCCCGAGGCCCCTTCATCGGAAAGTTTCCTTGACGCCGCCGGTTTCGAGGAAACATCGCAGCCGTTTCCACCTGTTCCGGCTTCATCCGCTCCGTCTTCATCCGCTCCTGTTGCGTCGCATGCCGGCGGGTTTGCGGCGCAGGCGCTGGAACCGCCCTTGAGTGGGGAAAGCATTTTCGGCGCCGATCCGTTTGGAGACGGTCCGTCGCACCCGTCGAATGAAACACCGGCCGCACAGCCCGTTGACAAGCCTGCGGAAAAACCCGCGGCACCCGGTTTGTCGGTATCCCGGGACGCCTCGTCGCAGGCCCAAGCGTACGCAACGATTTCCCCTTTCGCGGTCACTCCGGCTGTCGTTCCGGAAGAGGTGGATTCCCCTTTCGGCAATTCTCCGGCACTATCGCAGTCCGTGCCGTCGCCGGTCAATACGAATCCCGTCGAAACGGAGCCGACCTTTCACAATAACAACGTACGCAATAACATCGGGCGCAACGACACGGCACACAACAATACGGCGATCGACGACACCGAAACGCTTTCCCGGACGCCTTCGGAAAACGAATCGCCCGGTCCTGTCCGGGAAGGAAGCGGAATCCCGGGTCCCAAGAGCATTCACGGACCGCAGAACGCCCAGTTGGTGCTCGAAAAAATCCTGCCCGACGAAATCCAGGTCGATCAACAGGCGGTGGTGAAAATCGCGATACGCAATACCGGCAAGACCACGGCCGAAGAGGTCGTTCTGGTCGATCAGGTTCCGCAAGGGACGCGGTTGATTTCCACCAGTCCGCCGGCGTCGATGTCGCAGGCAACCGATTTGGCCTGGGATCTCGGTTCCATCGACCCGGGCAAGGAAGTCGTCGTCGAAATGTGCGTCGTTCCGCTTCGCGAGGGTGAAATCGGCAGTGTCGCCCGCGTCATGTTTGCTTCCAGCGCTTCCGCCTCGACTCTGGTGACCCGGCCGATGCTCAAGGTCGAAGTCCGAGCCCCGCGGGAAACGCTGATCGGCGAGACGATCAACCTCGACATCGTTCTTTCGAATCCCGGAAGCGGCACGGCGAACGGCGTCGTTCTCGAAGAATTCGTTCCCGAGGGGCTTTTCCACAAGGACGGCAAGCAATTGATCAACAAGATCGGCCGACTCAAGCCGAAAGAAACCATGAAACTGACGCTCCCGGTCCAGGCCGTCGGCGCCGGGAAAATCGCGAACCGTCTCGTCGTCCGCGCGGACAACAATCTTTCCGCCGAAGAAAAAACGGTCATCGACGTTCTCTCCCCGGTTCTTCAACTCAAGATCGACGGGGCGAAGACCCGTTATCTCGACCGCAAGGCGGTTTATCAATTGACCGTCGCGAACCCGGGGACCGCCTCGGCAAGCAACGTCGATCTCGTGTGCCAACTGCCGACGTCGATGCAATTCGTGAGCACGAATCAAAGCGGT
Source organism: Planctomycetaceae bacterium (assembly GCA_003509805.1). Taxonomy (GTDB): domain Bacteria; phylum Planctomycetota; class Planctomycetia; order Pirellulales; family Thermoguttaceae; genus UBA8133. The sequence continues at coordinate 898 of DOMV01000460.1, read as the reverse complement.
TTGTACGAATCGTCGACGCATTCCGTCCACTGGGCGCTCGAAGAACTTCCCGCCGGGGAGGCCGGCCAGATCGAACTGGTGACCCTGCCCGTCAAGAGCGGCGATCACAAACTGAAATTTTCCGGGGCCGGTCAAAACGGTCTCAAGGGCGAAGTCCTCCACGACGTCGCGATCGACGGGCTCGCCTCGGTTTCCTTCAGCGTGAAATGCCTTTCGGATCTCGTCGAGGTCGGGCGCGACACGACCTATGAAATCGAAGTGCTCAATCGCGGCACGAAAGCCTCGACCAACGTGGTCGTCGGCGTCCAACTGTCGAAGGGAATGAATTTCGTTTCCGCCGAAGGGCCGGTCAAATACCGCGCCGACGACGGGATTGTCCAGTTCAATCCGCTCGGCCGGATCGACCCGAAAACGGAAAAGACCTACCGCGTGACGGCCCGTTGTCTGGACGACGGGGACCACCGGATCAGCGTCAAACTGCTTTCCGACGATCTCCAGGCGCCGATCACCAAAGAAGAATCGACCCGCGTCATCCAATAGAAAAGCGATCGCCGTTCGTTCCGATTACACCGGAAACGCGATGAAAACGGACATTTGGCCAAGTCCGCCTGCCGCACTCGCTCGCCTCAACCTTTGTTGTTATCAGTATTTGCGCAGAGCGTTCGAACGGCAGGCGGTTATGCGCGGGACTGTGTACGGGAGGATTCTACCGAAGCCGGTCGAGTCGTTGGTAAACACAGCCCGTCCAACCGCCCGTTTCCCCTCCAGGCCCCTATTTGCATCGGCGACCGCCGTGTACTCACAGCCGGGAGCCTACCGCCCGTCGCGGCACGTGACCGGCTTCGGGAAATTTCAATGGCTTTCAGTAGATATACTGGAAACGCGATAAAAACGAACA
>DOMV01000069.1:1497-2584 GCA_003509805.1 Planctomycetaceae bacterium | reverse complement strand
CTCGCCTCGCCCGACAGCGATGTTCCGGCAGGGCTGATCGATGCCTTCTACTATGTGGACGAAATGTCCGCTGATGCTTTGTTCGACGAGCTGTATCGTGACGCTCTCGATGCGGACATCGATTTCACCGGATATGATAATCCGACAGCGCATGATTTGGCGTTGTTCATCTGGTTGCGAAATCCGGAATTGCTGCAACGTCTTCATGCGGGACGGCATATCATCAAAACCCGGCGTTTCGAGTCGTTTTTTTCGCAAGGAGAGGCAACGCCGGATATTTCACGACCGTCCGTTGATTGCCTGGAAGCGGCACTGAACGACTATTTCGTCTGACGAAACAGGATGTGGTGGTGTACGAATTTGACCTAGATAAATTCGGGGGATTTTTGGCTCAAATGATGGGCTTCCGCGAATCGCAAGCCGGGATTGAGCGCGGCGACCGGTGCATTTCCCTGGGAACATGGGAGCCGGAAGCCCGTGCCGGTTATCCGGTTCATTTGCTGTTGCCACGCGACGGGAATCATTTGACATCGATGATCCATCAGATATTCGTTGCGAATACGGCGCCGATGATCGTTTTGACGCCGACCAGGAAAACATGGGGCAGTGAAACGGTCGAATTGTTTCGTCAACACAAATCGGTGTTGGCCCCGTTGGTGGAATTGATTGAAGTCACCTCGAACGGTTGGTCGGCGACGGACGCCTGGTGGGAAACGCTCCGAGACTTCCTCGATAGGATCAATCCGCCGAACCTGGTCACAGTCGCGCCGTATGAGTTCCGAAAAAAGGGCGATTTTTGGGTGGTTCACTTCGATGGCAAAGAAGGTTTCGTGAAGGATTCCATCGGGGCCAAGTATTTGTCGATCCTGTTTTCAAAACCGGGCGAATCGATGTTCGCCCTTGATCTCCAGTTGATTGGGAGCGGCCACGACCCCAAAACGGCACCGCAGGAAGCGGGTCTCGAACTTGGCGACCAACAAAGCGTTCAGGAGATTGAGGAGCGTTCGCGGAGGCTTTTGTTCGAACTGGATCAAGCAAAAAATGAGAGGAATTCGATTCTGGAAAATGAAATCCGGGAGGAAATCGA
>DOMV01000069.1:0-1407 GCA_003509805.1 Planctomycetaceae bacterium | reverse complement strand
GATCTCCCGGAGTTCGTCAAACATTGCCGTCAATCGATCTCGTCCGGTTTCGTCCTGTGCTATGCCCCGGTGACGCATGTCGCGTGGGAATTGTAATCGAAAAACAGCCGATCATGAATTGACGACGACGTGATCGGTTTCCCATTGAATCGGTGAAGGAGGGTTGTAAACGGGATGATTCCCATAGTGAATCGAGTTGTTCAGATGCTCGGCAAACGCGGCGTCCGTTTCCCCGATTTTTGTGATGGCACGTTTTACCGCTCTCAAAAAAGAATTGTAATGTTTTCGTTTTTCTTCGTTGACGTCAATGATTTTTCCGTTATGTGTAACGCGATTCACTTCCTGACGTATCCCAGCGATTTCTTCCGTTAACCGATCACAGGCGGCATCGTCGTCGTTTTTTTGGGCTTTTTCAAGCTCAGCATTTGCTGCCGTTAATCGGTTGTAATAGGTTTTCAATCCTTCTGGATCAATTTTGGAATCGCCGACTTGGCCGAGTGCTGCCTTGAGCAAATCGCTTTCGTCATTGGCGACGATCTCCCAAACAGGAGCATCTTGGTTCGGACGGATTAACAGTTCGCGAATGTATTCGCACCCCTTACCCGCCGAGGAAAGATTGAAAGGCTTCTTGCCGTTGAAACGCAATTCCCAAACATCGCCGCGTTTGTGAAAAATATTATCCGGTTGTTCTTCAAGGACCGGAGTAACCGGGACGCACACGGGCAAAGCCGATTCGTATACCATGCGGAGAAAAGCATCGGCTGGGAGTGTTCGGTCCAAGAGCGCCTCCGAATGTCGCGCAATCAATGTCTTTATTGCGCTGCGGATATCAAATGCGTGACTTTTATACAAATCGTAAGCACGTTCGAGTGACGCTGTTTTTGTAGGGTTATCCAGATCATTCAGAATACGTCGGACTTCGGGATAGGTTCTCAAAAAATCCCAAGAGGTAGGTGTTTTCAAAACGCGATTGGCCCGCCCGATATAGGTCGCGAACATCATTCGGTCTTTGACAACATGAACATCGTTTTCCCTGCCTTGCGTGAAGACATCGACGGCGTACGGCTCCAAAGGGTCATACTGTTCAGCTTCGGCGGCGATGATGGCAAATCGGCGGTCGATGCATTGCGAGCAAGTCCCGCAATGTGAATGGACAGTGGTCTTCATCTGCCATGTGTGCGCACAGCTCACGGAATGCTGAATCAGATCGGCACAGTCGGCTTTGATGATATCGCGAACGACATCCGTCTTGGTTTTCCAAAGAAACGGATTTTCCACTTGAAAATCCTGGCCGGAAACCAGAGTCAACAATTTCTTGAACCCGGCGATGATTTTTGGGTGGGTGGTACGGGTCGCCCGACCGCTGACCACCTGTGCGCAAACCGGCAGATTGAGGCTGACAACACC
>DOMV01000395.1:6125-6474 GCA_003509805.1 Planctomycetaceae bacterium | reverse complement strand
CCCGCCGCCCCGGGCCGCCCCGTGAACGGCGGCAATCACAATCTGGGGCAACTGCCGCAACCGTAAAAGCACTTCGACGACTTGGGAAGTCAAGCGATACGCGGTGCTTTCATCCTGCGTCGCTTCGTGCAAATCAAGCCCGGAACAGAAATGGTCTCCTTCGCCGCTCACAAGCAGGACGCGGCAATCGGGATCGACACGCAAGGCTTCAAGACGCTCAATGAGCAATCGCAACATCTTTTCGGAAAAAGCGTTGTTCCGTTCGGGGCGGTTCAGCGACAGGCGTACGACGGACGGACCGAATTGTTCGTAAAGGATCGGCATGAAATACTGTGCTCCGCATAAAAAA
>DOMV01000395.1:0-6092 GCA_003509805.1 Planctomycetaceae bacterium | reverse complement strand
CACCGCGTTTCCAGTATATCCGCCCGGTTGCGGATTAGTTGACGCCCCATTGTTCCAAGTCGATTTTAGCGTTCACCGGTTTGACGGGTTTCCTGTTTTGATCGGGCACATAGTCGGCATTCCGTTCGCAGAAGGGCGAACGGACAGTCGACTGGACCTTGAGGGCGGCTTGGAATTCCGGGGCGTCGAGGATACCCTGGAACGCCGGCTCTTTTTTTGCCCGTTCTTTCGAGTCTTCGAGAAAACAAACAGGTGTCTTTTCAAATGAAAGAACGAGTGTTTGGACCGCGGAACGATTCAAACCGGTCCGGGCTCGCAGGACGGCCAAACGGTAGAGAATCCCGGCGTCGGCGATTTTTCCCATATCGATCGACCTGGCCAGTTTTTGCGCCTCGGCGCGATTGCCCGTAGCCATGACGGCCGCCCCGCGAATCAACAGGACTTGCGGAATGGGTTCCTTCATTTCGATCAGGTCCAGGGTGTCGAGGGCATCCTCCGGCCGGCCCGCCAAAAGATAACCGTCGGCGAGCAGGATCGCGTTCCAGGGATTCGGTTGCCGGTCGAAAATGCGACGGCCCATGTCAAGCAGGTGAACGTGGAGTTGTTTGCGAAGGTAATAGGAATAAAGGAGCTTTGCCTGGATGTTCCAGCGATGGAGCGATTTCTCCGTTTGAATCGAGGCGCGCGTTTCGACGACTTTCCTCAGCATCTCGTATTCGGCGACATAGCGCTCGTTCTCCGGCTCGGCCGCGACCGCCGCATTGAGCGATTGGAGAGCCTGTTTGAACTGCGCCCGTTCGAGCAACTCCATAGCCTGCACGAAACCCTCGTGTTCCGGAACCAATCGCGGCGGACGAGGATCCTCCGCGCGGACAAAGGAAAATTCCTCTCCCGTCCGCAACGATAAAATGAACAACAGGATCAGGCAGGATTGAACGGCATGGTATACCGTAAACGGCATGNNCTTGCCGCTCGAACGATCCGCGTCAATGCTTACGTTAACAAAAATTGGAGGCGAATGGGTGCGGCAGGCGGACTTGGCCGAATGTCCGTTTTCATCGCGTTTCCAATAGACAACATCACATGCGTCGGATCGTAAGGACCGGGCTACTGAAAGCGGTTGAAATGTCCCGAAACTCGGGGTTTCATTCTCGCAAGTTTTGTTCGGAATACTCCTTCCAGACTTCCGGAATCGGTTCATAAAGCGCGGCTTCTTCCGGCGTGGGCGTTTTCAGCGGACGCAGGACGCGAAATCCGACGAACGGCGCATCCGTAACCCACCAAATGCTTTGCGGATATTGCGGATCCTGCTTTTTCCAATCCTGCACGGAACGGAGTCGTCGCGCGCTGCGCAGATTGGCCGCTTCGTCGTCGTCGCAATGCCCGCCGCGCGCGATTTGTCCGAAACCGCCTTTCGGCTGAACGAAAGAGGTTTTCAGTTCCCCGGCCTTCCGTTTTTGATACGTATCGGCGGCATACTGATCGACGACCCATTCGGCGACGTTGCCGTGCATGTCGTAGAGCCCCCAGGCGTTCGGTTTTTTCTGCTTGATTTTTTCATAGCCTTCCTCGACGTTGTCGAAATACCAGGCATATTCATCGAGCCGGTCCGCGTCGTCGCCGAAATAATAAGCGGTTTTCGAACCGGCACGGCAGGCGTATTCCCATTCGGCTTCCGTCGGCAGGCGATAATAACGCCCGGTCAGGCAGGTCAGCCATTTGCAATACACCTGGGCGCAATAATACGTCATCCCGCTTGCCGGATGGGCCGGCTTGCTCGACTTGGAGTAACTGATGGGACTGATCGCATACGGAGCGGTCGGCATCGCAAACGCATCGGCCAAAGTGTCGCGGTCCGTCAATTTCTTCTCTTTCGAGCGCAGTTCACGCAGGAGTTTCAAGGCGTACATCTTGAATTCATCCCAGGTTGTTTCGTGCTCTTCCATCCAGAACGGCTGGATTTCGATCTCGTGCTGCGGCCCTTCGTCCTCCAGGCGCCCCTCTTCCCCCTCGGGGCTGCCGAGCATGAATTTGCCGCCCGGAATCGGGACCATGTTGAAGGTGATTTCGGTTCCCGGGATTTTTTCGGTATACGGCTTCATTTCCTTCTCCGTGGTGGCCGTGGAATCGGGGCAGGGAACCGGGTCCGCGAGCCAGTCGAGCGAAGGCTTGAAAATCGGGTCTGCGGTTTTGTCCTCCGCCCGGGCAGCCCCCGCAAATGCGACAAGGGCGAGAAACGTGAAAAGGATTCGATTTTTTTTCATGACAAAACTCCGGGAAACGGGATGGAAAAAAGTCTCCAAAGAGAGAGAGTATGCTGAAGGCGGTTGAAATCTCAAAGGTTTGCGGTATAAAGGCGGTTGAGTGCGGCAGGCAGACTTGACCGAATGTCCGTTTTCACCGCATTTCCGGTATATTCCCGGGCGGCCGAAAACGCGACGTTCTGGGAAGACGTTCACCTTAAGAAATAGTACAATCCGGCAACTGTGAGGAGAATGAAAATGCCCGCGGCCTGGGCGATTCGCGAGGGTTTCATCTCGATCGTCGTGTTCATTTCGAATTCATAAGGCGTTTTTCGCGGAAACAGGAGTCGCAGCGTTGCCAGGACGACGAAGATGATCCCGAACGTAATGGCCATTCGGTCTAAAAACGCGAAATCCGGCCTCAAGAACATCAACAGGCCGTAAATGACCGGATTCAAAAGAAGTCCCACGATCCCGCAGACGGCCGGCGCTTTGCGGGCGAATAACCCGAAAAGGAAAATCGCCAGAATTCCCGGTGAAATATAGCCTTGAAATTCCTGGATGAAGGCGAAGACGCCGCCGAACCGGGGATCGGCCAGGAACGGCGCCAACGAACAACCGACGATCACGAATGCGATCGTGAGCACCCGGCCGAGCAGGACCAATCCCCATTCCGAAATGCCGCGGTAAAGATAACGTTTCACGAGATCCATGGAAAAAATGGTCGCGGCGGCATTGAGCATGGAGGCGAGCGAACTCATCACGGCACCCATCATGGCGGCAAGGATAAAACCGTTCAATCCGGGAATGACGCCGTTTTTCGACGTGCGGACCAGGTTGTTGACCAACAACGGGAACGCCGCGTCGTAATCGTAGCCGACCAGCTCCTTCTGGACGACGACGAGCTCGGGATTTTCGCCCGTGAAAAACGCGCGAATTTGGTGGACCATTTTCACCAGGCCGGTTCCGGTCAGTTGCTCGTTGTGCTCGCTTTCGATCAGGTCGAGGATCGCTTGGTTTCGGAGCCGCACTTGTTGCGTTTCACCGATCGTGCCGTCGCTTAAACGCCAATCCTTGTCGATTTTCGCGTCTTTTTTCGCCGATTCGAGCAGGGCTTCGAATTGGGCGTCGATTTTTTCCTTCGTTCCGCCGAATTGCCCGTACACCTTTTCATTGAAGGCGGAAACCAGTGCCGCGTCTTCCGGGTAAAGGGAGACGAAATCGTCGTTGAATTTGAACGCGATCGACCGATCCGCTTCCTTCCGGGCCAACTCGAAGTTGACCGGTTCGTCTTTTTTCATCTGCGCGGAATCGAAGCTCGGCAGGTCGATCCCGGACGCTGTTTCAAAGGAAATGACCGGGTACATGTTCGATTTCAGCTTGGCTTCCGATTGCATGTTGTCTTCGTACCCGAGCCGGTCGTCCATGAACAGGTTCAGCGCCATCATGCCGGGAAAAATCACGATGAAGGGAATCAGCAATTTGAGTGCCGCGGCGAACACGGCCCCGCCCTGTCCGTGCGCGAGCGATTTCGCGCCCAGCGTTCGCTGCATGATGTATTGATTGAGTCCCCAATAGTACAGGTTCGGGATCCAAAGTCCGATCAGCAGCGCCGTCCACGGAACCGCCTTGCAAGTGACCGGTCGGATCGTGTGGAGCCGATCGCCGTTGACCGTCTTGAATTTTTCGAGAAGAGACATGTCCGAGATTTGCGACCCCGTCGCCGGGTCGCCCGCGATCAAATCGGGCGGCGCCGCGTCGAAAGCGATCAACGCGAGCACCAGGATGATCGCCCCGCCGAGAATCAACGCGGTCCCCTGCAACAAGTCGGCCCACGCACACGCCTTGAGACCGCCGCACATCACGTAAATCGCCGACACCCCGCCCACGAGCCAACAGGCGATCACGATGTTCATCGTGTTGCCGAGCGAAATATCGAGCATTTTCGCCCCGGAAAAAATGACGCAGGTGACGTTGACGCACACGAGCACGATGACCATCAGCAGGGACATGATCAACCGCGCGCCTTGCCCGTAACGCCTTTCCAAAAATTCCGGGATCGTGTAAATGCCGCAACGCAGGAAGGTCGGCAGGAAAAAGAAGGCGACGATCACGAGCGTGACCGCGGCCAGCCATTCGTAACCGGCGATGGCCAAGCCCTCGGGTCGTGCGGCGCTGCCGGACATGCCGACGAATTGCTCGGTCGAAATATTCGCGGCAATCAATGAAAAACCGATCAGCCACCAATTCAGCCCGCGTCCGGCGAGAAAATAGGATTCGCTGTTTTCACCGCTCCCTTTTTTCTTGCGGGCCTTCCAGATGCCGAAGAAGATGACGAAGAAAATAAAACCGAAAAAAACGACGGCGTCAACGATCACGGCGGTGGGCATGGAATCGCGCAGGTGGAAAAAGTCGGTTGAAGGGGTCGCCGAACCGGCCGCTCACGAAAAAAGCGGGCCACTCGGATAAGGGAATCCCCCTCAATCCTCGCAGAATCCAACGGGAAAATCAAGAGGGCGTGCGATCCTGTTTTTCGCCGGTTGACCCCGTTCGCCGAATCCGGCGTGTTTTCAGGGCCCGGTCGCCGGCCCGGTCGCTTTGGCGATCAAATGCTTGTCGAAATAATTGATTTCCATTCCCGCGTCCACGACGATTTTCTGCGCCGTGATTCCGCTGCTGCGCGGGCTGAGCAGGAAAACGGCCGTCGCCGCCGCTTCCTCCGTCGCGAGGGCACGCCGACGGGGAATGACCGATTCGGCGTATAAATAGGAATCGAGATACCCCGGAATGCCGGCCGATGCCGAGGTTTTGAGCAACGACGGGGCGACCGCGTTGAAACGGATCTCCGAGAATTCGCTGAACGATTTCGCCAGGAAAGCCAGACTGGAATCGAGTGCCGCCTTGACCGGGGCCATGAAGCCGTAATTTTCGCTCGCCATCCGCGTCGTCGAAATCGAGACGGTGACGACCGAGGCGTCTTGTGCGAGGAGATCGGCAAAAGCGTTCGAAAGGGCGATAAGTGAAAAACAGGATATGTCGATCGCCTGGAGGAACGCCTTTTTCGGCGTCCGGTGAAACGGCTTCATTCCGCCGGAATAATCGGCGAAAGCGAGCGAATGGAGCAGGCCGTGAAAGCGTTCGCCGTGACACCGTTCTTCGATTTCGCGGCGAAGATCGAGGATCGCTTCTTCCGATTCGACGTCGCAGGTGAAAAAATCGGATTGCGGAAACAACGGTGCGGTTTTTGACCGGATCGATTCGTCGCGAACGACGAATGTGCAGCGGGCTTCCTGTTCCGCGAGCATCTTTGCAACGGAAAAGGCGACGCTTTTCTTGTTCGCGAGACCGAAAATCAAAAAACGTTTTTGACGCAATTGCAGGAAATCCATGGGAAAATCGGCGGTGGAGCGGTTTTGCAACGGGCAGGGAATTGTATGCCGTAAACGGTCGGGCTCTCGTGGATGAATCATTCCACGGCAAACGATTCTACGGCATTCCGAAGACCAATACAAGGAGATCGGATCGGACATGCGTGCTTATGAGAAGGATACCGTGGGAACGCTCCCGCGGGAACGAAATGTTTGGAAGCGGTATTTCGGGGGGCAATATCGGCGCCGGGGTGTTTCTTTCGTTCGGGGCTTGTGTTATAACCGGGTTTGTCGGACGTATGACAATTCCGGGTCGCGTGTCGCGTGCATGCGACGTATTTGTTTTTTCATTCATGGAGAGAAAAATGATTCGAAAATGGACGCCCTTGTTGCTTGTTGTGACCGCTTGTTTTTTCCTGTTTGTGACAGGTTGCCCGGCGCCTCAGACGCCGCCCCCGAGCCGGGGTCCCGCGCCGGGAAC
>DOMV01000399.1:8867-19863 GCA_003509805.1 Planctomycetaceae bacterium | reverse complement strand
GACATCAGCGGCAAAATCGCCTCGGACACGTACACGATGGGCCCGGACGACATGGTCGTCACCGGCGATGATCGCTTTGCCACGATAACGCTCATGGGTGACGATCCCGAAACGGCAACGGTGGTTTTTCGTCCGGATGCCGATTATGGAGGTTTTGTCTTCGATTATCGCGTGCTGGAAACAAACAGCACCACGGACCCCTACGTGGCCGAGAATACGAAAAACGATCTGCTGGCGATTCGTGACATGAACACCGTCGTGCTCGAAGGCGGTATGATCAACGTCATGACCGACAGCGCGAGCTTGTCGACCGGGGCTTATCTGGTCATTGATTCCGCTAGGGACCTAACGGGCAAGGGCGGCGAGTCCTTTGTGTCCGCGGGAGATTCAAGTCCGACGGCACCGCGCTTGGACGGCATTGGCGATCCCGCCCTGGGCGCTCTCCGGGGTACGATCAATGGAAATGACATCACATCCGGCGGGCCGCGCGGCGATTTCGAGTTTGTTTTCGATCCGCGCACTCCGACCAATGTCTCCAACACGAAGCAAGTCTGGCTCACGGTCGACCACAATTCGCTGGAAACCGTCTGGCAAGGGGGCGACGGCGTTTGGAGTACCGGAGCATTGACCGCCGCCGACGCGACGACATCCGGCTGGAGAAGCATGCAGCACACGGGCATTTCGGGAAACGAAGTCCGCGACTACAATTTCTACGACGGCGACCTCGTGTATTTCAACGACGCCGGCGCGACCGACTACGCCGTCACGCTGGATCGTGACGTGATCGTCAGCGGCATCAACGTCAACAGGAACATCGACACGTCCAACCTCACCTTTGACGGGACGGGCGGCATCACGGCTCGAAAGCGAACCAATCCGGACGAGGTGATCGTCGGCCACTATGCCGACGGACTGCTTACTCAAGAGCAACGATTCGATACGACCGGCAAGCTGGCAAAATTTGGCTCCGGTACGTTGACGCTGGCCAACACCGGCACGAACTTTTTCGAGCAAGGCGTCGACATTTACGGAGGAAGCATCGCCCTGAAGGAAGCGGCGGACCGGCTCGGCGTTTACGATGCGACGACGCCCGATAAAAACGGCGTCGTCACGTTCAAGGGCAACAATACCCGTATCGTTTCGACTCAAACGCAGACGATTCAAAACGTGTTCGCCGTTGATACCGGCATCACCGGCGCCCGGATCGCCGCGGAAGATGCGGATGGTGACAATGCCGCCCACTTGGCCGTCACGGCCGGCTCGGGAGAAACGGCCGTCGTCGTCCATTCAGCCGCCGGGTTGATTCTCGACGCCGCGGGCGGCGACATCGTCTTCATCAATAATGGTACCGATATTTCACTCGACGCGACCTCGGCATTGAATTTCACGGGAAGCCAAAACATCTACATGAACGGCGGCATTTCGGATGCGGCCCCCGGCGACGGCGCCAAAACGGTGACCCGGGAATCCGGCGGGTTCACGCAGATCGGCGCGAACTCCGTGCTGAATGCGACCACGACGGTCGAAAACGGCGGAACATTCCGGGTCATTCAGGGCGTCACGTATGGCGATGCCGGCGCATTTAACCTGAATACCGGCTCGGCCGGCGGAACGCTGGCCGGTGGGGGAACCGTCAAGGCCGACACGTTCAGCATTGAAGGAATCATTACCCCGGACGCGGCGACGCTCTCCACCGGCGCCACGACGCTCGACGATACGAACCGATACGGCAAATTGACGCTCCTGGGGAATGGCGCCTCCTCGACGGCCGTGCTGGACGGTTTCGTGTTCCATTACGATGCCGGGGAAGCGAACATGACGACCGACAAAGACGATACGCCCAACGATTTGCTTTCGATTCTCGGCATGAATACGATTACGGTCGATTCCGGTACGATCGACATCACGCCGTCCGGCACCCGTCTCGAAGCCGGCAAATACCTGATCGTGGACGCCGATCAGGCGATTTCCGTGACAGGCGGCCAAACGCATGCCAATCTGAACGACAAGGTCAAAGGTCGAATCAACGGAACGGTATTCGAAAATCTCTCGGCCAGGGTGTGGTACTCGTTCCGTTTCAACGATACGTCGGCTTCGAACGAAGCGAACCTGGCCGACTCCCAAATCTGGCTCGACGCCGAATTGAATTCGCTCACCATGGACTGGACGCCGACCGGCGATTCGGTCCGTTGGGACACGACCGCGTCGAACTTCACGAGTTTGCAAAAGAGCGGCACGAATAGCGCGGTGGAGAACGTTTTCCGCGACGGGGACAAAGTGCATTTCTCCGGCGACTCCGACTTGAACGTGACGTTGAATTCGAACGTACTGGTCAGCGGGATGGTTGTCGGACGCGACAGCGGAACAACCGGGCTCGACGGCACGGACACGTACGGCGATGTGACGATCTCCGGTACGGGCCGCAGCATTACCGCGACAACGAGCGATCCCGGCATTGTCGGTCGTTACCTGGACCCGGGGCCGGGCGCCGGAACGCCGAAGCTGCAAATTACGGGCATGTTGCAAAAGTACGGCGGCGGTGAACTGGTCTTCCGCAACACCGGCGGCAACCTGTTTGAAAACGGCGTCGAATTGTACGGCGGTGTGACGGCCGTCGATCGGGCCGACCAACTCGGCGTCGGTTCCGGCAGGGCCATCGTGTTCAAAGACGACGCGACCTTGCGATCCGATGTCGTCGTGACCATGAACCAGACGGTGAATATCGACGACGCCGTGACGGCGACCTTCGACGTCGGAACGGACCTCGACGGGCAGGAGAACGCCCTGTTGCTGGACGGAACGCTGGCGGAAAGCGCCCTCGCGGTCGGTTCCGTCGCGAAAACGGGAGCCGGAATCCTGCAAATCAGGAATAACGCTTCCATTTCCGGCACGACCACGATTGCAGAGGGAACCTTCCGCATCGTCGGCGACCGGACGGTACAAACCGTTTACGGCAACAACGTCGCCGGCGGCAGCTTCACACTGGGCGACGGCGCGAAACTTGCCGGCGGCGGTACCGTCCAGGCGAGTGACATCGTCATCAACGGTACGTCGGCTCCTGATTCGACGACGCTGAACGAGTATTCCCTGGCCGTTGACGCAAAGCGGGGAACCTTGACGTTCCGGAGCGACGATACGATCGTGCTGGAAGGCTTCACGTTCGAATACGACGCCTTCGACACGAACGCTCCGAACGATACGGCGGCAACGACGCCGAACGATCTGCTCCGGGTGGAAGGCGCTATGACGATCGTGAACGGCTCCGTCAATTTCTTCGGTTCGCTCAGCAACGGACCTTACCTGATCGTCGATTCGAACGACACCATCACGGTCACCGGCGGCGAGATCGACGGGATCGAACGGGGCGGCGTCCTTGAAGGATACTTGAACGGGAATAGAATTGTCAACGGCACGCCGCGCGGCGGCTACGGATTCGAGATGCGCGACGGCGCGACAACCGAATCGCAGGTTTGGCTCGTCGTCGAGCATAACACACTCACGATGAACCGCGACGTCGGCGGCGACTGGTTCGACTTGAATTGGAAAAGCACGCAGTACGAACCGGGCATTGATCCGAATCCGCCGGCCGGCGAGACCGGTTATGCGCACGGCTTTGAGAACGGGGACCTGGTCAACCTGTCCGCGCACGCCGGAGACGCGGTCTTGATCGGCGTCAACGCACAAGCCATCGTCAGCGGCCTGAACGTCGACGCGGAAGGCGATCTCACGATAAGCGGCAGCGGCGGGATCCGGGCAACCGCCGCCGCCGACGCCGTCGAAGGCATTTATATCAATGACGCTTCCTGGACGAATGACAGGAATATCATTCCGACGGGAGAACTTGTGAAAACCGGAAACGCTGTGTTGAATTTCCGCAACACGGGAGGCAATGACTTCGAAGAAGGCATTTTCATCAACGCCGGCACCGTGGCCGTCAATCTGGCGAATCAACTCGGCGGCCGCGGCACGGTCGGCGACGGCGATTTTTCCGGCGGAAACGACATCGTCTTTACGGGAAATGCCGGAGGAAAGGCCGCGCTGCGCACCGATGACACGATGACCCTCTATAATCCGGTCCAAATCAATGAGGGCGTCGCGGCAACGTTCGCCATATCGGAAGATACGGAACTTGGATATGCCGGAAACCTGATGAATCCCGGCACGGCCGACCTGGTCAAAGACGGTCAAGGCGTCTTATCGCTTTTGCATCGAGCCGGGCAAAACGGCGACAACAGAGTCGGTTCGCTCCCTTCGGACTACTCCGGGAGCGTCACCGTCGCCGCCGGAAAACTCAATGTCTTCGGCGATTATGGAAAAACGAATGCCTTTGCCGTTCAAAACAATGCGATCCTTTCCGGCACGGGCGTTCTGGGCGCCCTGGACGGCGGCGGAGTCGTGGAATCGGGCGGAATCCTGAAACCGGACGGCCTCTCGCGGTTCGATCCGAATTCTCCGAACACGGAGCCGGTCGAACACGCGCTGACGGTTCGAGGCGACCTGACCTTCGAAGCCGGGAGCCGTTTCGATGTCCGCATCACGCAGTTCGGCACGAATCCGGCGACGGGCAAATACGAGCCGTACAGTGATCGCGTCGACGTCACCGACGGCGGTGTCGTAACCATCGCCGACGGACAGGCCGAGCTCCACGTCGCGTTCGATTATTGGGCCGGCCATATCTCCATCAACAATTTCAATGCCGGGGAATCGGATTACTTCACGATCATTGACGCTTCGCAGGGGAGTGCCGCGGACGAGTCGGCCGAATTTGCCGAACCGGTTCTCTCGGACCACCTTCCTCGCGGCGTCAGGATGGAACAGGGTTGGCGGGGCGATCTTTTCCAACTTTGGTTCGAGGGAAACCCGGACAACGGCTTTGGAAACATCTGCAATCGCCACAACCGGGTTGAAATCGGCGGCAACCTGGATCAATTGGTCCTGGAAGGCGATCCGGCCTTGAAGGACTTGATCGATCATCTCTCGGACCCGACTCTCAGCGACGCCGCCGTTTGCGACATGCTGGATTGGATTCACGGCGACCTCGTACCGAATTCCATGATGATGGCCGTGAAGCAACCGTGGCGGCATCCGTTCAATCGGCTTTCGTCGGATTCGCAAACGGCCTGCGCCCCCTGCGGCGCGGTTGTTTCGAAGAACCGATCCGCGCGACGAATTTGGGGGGAATTCTACGGTCGTTATGACGACGTTCGCCCGGACGGCAACGCCCATCCGTTCACCGTCGATCGTTCGGGTGTCGTGGTCGGAGCGGACAGGAAGGTGTCGCATCGTTCGACCGTCGGGTTGGCCTTCAATTATTCGGATCCGCGTCTGCGACAAACGACGGGCGAGACGAAGATGGAGGACTACGAAATCGGTTTTTACGGCCTTACCCGGTTCGATCGATATGAAATGAGGTTTTATCTGGGATACTCCCACCAACGCTACGACGTCGACCGTCATGTTTACATTCGACCGACCGGACGGTTCGCCGCGATTTCGGAACGCTTCGGGAATAAAACCGACGGCAACGCCCTCGCGACCAGTATGGAGCTCGCACGTCCTATCACGTTCTGGACCAACCTGACATTCCTGCCGACCGTTGCGTTCGACTTCGAACAGGCGTGGATGAAGGGGTACCGTGAGTCCGGCGGCCTGACCGCGTTGGTGTATGACGACTCGACGCTGGAACGAATGATGCTCCGTTTCGGTTTGGGTGCGGAATTCGACGCCCGCGACAATCTTGATTTCAGGGCGCGGATTCAATATGCGACACAGTTGAATGGGACGGAATATGCCCGAACCGGCGTCCGTTTTGCCGGTGCGACGATTACCGACCAACGAACCGCCGACATTCGGGGCGCTCGGATCGGCCGCGATTACCTGAATTTGGGTATCGGGGCGAACTGGAAACCCCATCGACTGGAAAACCTGTCGCTATTCGTCAATTATGACGCCGACCTCTATGACCGGGCAACGGTTCATGCCGGCGGGTTCGGCCTCACGAAGCAATGGTAGGCATACCGGGAACGCGATGAAAACGACCATTTGGTCAAGCATGCGGTCAAGTACGCCTGTCGCACTCGCTCGCCCATGATTTCCGCCCACAACTCCTGTTTGTGCAATGACATAAATGGATTATTCGAGCGGCGGGCGCTTGTGCGCGGGAGGGTTGCCATGCCGTTTACGGTAGATGGATTTCCGGAACCGACGCCTACCGCGTTCGGCTCAACCGGGTCGATGATGTGTCGTGCAAACGCTCCATGTTTTTTCGATTGAAGCGTCCGTCGTTTTCCACTTTTTCGCCCAGTCGGGTCGCACCGGGTAATACCGAAGGCGGTTGAAATTTCCCGAAGCCGGCCCCCAAGCCTTTTCAAATCGGTCAAAGGCGCTTTTCAGTGAGGACTTTCCGGGAGTCGGGCGACCTTTCTCAAAAACGCGCGGCCGTGAAAACGGGCCAACAAGGTTCCCGCCTGATCCGTCAGCGACACCTCGACCGTTGACAGGGAGCGCGTTCGAGCGATTTCCGTCGCCTCGGCAGTCAACACGTCGCCGGTTTTCGACGGTCTGAGGAAGGAAATGCTTCCTTCAATTCCGACCGATTCGACACCCTCCACGGTGTTGGACGCGACGGCCAGGGCGAAATCGGCAAGCGTAAACAGCACGCCTCCCTGGGTGATTCCGATGGCGTTCAGGTGCCGGTCCTCGACGCGGAGGCGGATTCTCGCGTAGCCCGGCCGTACGTCGTCAATCTCCATTCCGGTGGTTTTCACCGCGAAGGTATCCTTGTTCATGTGGGCGATCATCGCATTTTTATCGAAGAGTTCGGACATGGGAAATTAACCTCGATGTATCTGTTTTTATGCCTTACGTTACACGAGCGTGAAAAGCAGGAAAAGCATGACGCCGTTCAAAGCGGCATGCAGCACAAGGCCGGCGACGATTCGCTGGGAACGGAAATAAAGGAGACCGAGCGCAATCGCGAAAAAAAACAACGGCACCGGGTCCGTCGTCACGTCGGGCAACAACGCGTGCAGTCCTTTCTGTATGAGTATCATCGGCGGCAGGAGCAGGGCGAGAAAAAACAAGCCGGTGCGCACATCCGGTAAAATGCGGGACAAATCGATTCCGAAATCGCGCAACGTCGCTTTTCGAACGATGCGCAGGTAGAAAATGCCGAACAAAAAAGTCGCGCAGGTCGCCGTCAACTGGCTGAGAAGGGATAAGACGACATGGCCGACCGGGGGCGGGGCGGCCCCGGGGTTTCGGAAATGAATCAGGGCGAAAAAGAGCGCGACAGACCCGACCGGGAACACGCCGATCGTCCACGCGGGAAAAGGAAGCAATCGCCGCCGGTCCCACTCGCAATGTTGCAACCAGCCCTGGAGCAGCAGGCGAAAGAAAAATTCTTCGCCGAGGGGCGCGGCGACGACGGCGCAAAGAATGACGAGAAGCATGATCGCCGGATTGTCTTTTACCTGAAGGACCAGTTGCGTGAGCGGATGTTGTTTGGCAATTTCCGCGGCGGATTCCCCGGACCGGCCGATGGAAACGGCGTTGGAAGAAACGGACCGTCCGGAAGCTTCGTGCAGACGCGGCTGGAGAGAATCGGCACGGAACGAATCGGCATGGCCGCTCAAGGCCAACGTGAACCCTATCAGTACGCCGTTCGCGATCAAAAGGACGAAGAACAGGAACAGGAGAAGCAGGATATCCGTCAATTTCCACGGTATCGCCGTTCGATGCTCGAAGGGAACGAACCCCTTGTTTTTTACGACATGGACCGATAAAATTCCGATGAGGAGAAAGCCTGAAAAAAGAAACAGGAACGACATACGATACGGAGATGAAGTTTGAAATGATACCGGCAACGCGGCGACATTGGTTGTTTGGCGAAGACCGTCTGTTGCAATCACTCGCCACAACCTCTTTTTAGACAAGTGCTTAAGCGTCTCGTTCGATCGGCAGGCGATTGTTCGCGAAAGGATTGTCATGCCGTTCGACGTCTAATTCATCGGTCAATTCGTTCCTTAATTGTATCACAAACGGCATTTTGGCAAAGCAGGGGAAGGATTTGCCGGGGGTTATGAAACAAAGCCAAAATCAATATGGAAGGATGATTTGTGATACATTGACTATGGCAAAATAATACAGATGCAGTATAATGCGGCAGCAAGAAGTCCGAAATGGGCGGAAGCGGCATGGTGTCCCAAGCAAATAAATACAAGAATACGATTGGACATTCCGCTCAAATCATCGCGTGCCCACAACATGTCCAAGATGTCCAAGGCGTTTTTATTGCCGGCCTTGCCGTGCGTATCATTTGAAAAAACAAAGCGTTGCATTGATACTTCCGGCTGTCGCGCACTGATTCCAAGTCCTTCTTGATGCCGTGGTGCGGTGATGATGCGGTGAAGAGAAAAAATCAAAGCCCCGTTTTTGCCGGCTTGGCATGATTATTGCGTGTCGCAAATACCTGAAGCAACAATTTTCTTTCGCAACCTTGGAGAATCAACATGAAGAACTTGCTCGCTGTTGTGACCTGTTTGTCGCTTTTTGTGATGGCTTCCGTTGCACAAGCCGAACTATTGTCGAAATATGACGATTCCTATCGCTTCGTTTTGACAAGCTCGAAAGATCCCAAAGCCTCCGACTACTGGGGCGGTTTCGAGATATTGGTCTCGAAAGGCGAAAACAACACGGTCGATTTTACTTTCGATTTCGTCGACGGATACGAATCTTTCGGAGGTGGCAAGAATGGTCAGGCCAAAATTTTGAACGGCTCGTGGAAAATTTGGGGAAACGAGCTTGGCGATTATCTCCTCACATCGTCGTTTCAGACAGGCAATCAGGAATGGACCCCCATTTTCAAGAATGCCGGTCTTGTCGATGGAATAACTTGGGATGCTTTTGCCGCGTACATTACGGATTCCGGGTCGAATTTTTATATGCAGGCTCACATCCAAGCCGTTACCGGCGGTGATGTGAACAGCATCAACGCGGGGAACTTCACTTGGGTACTTGAGCCGCCCGGCCCCCCTGCCGCGACACCGGAACCCGCTTCCATGCTCATCTTCGGGATCGGACTGGCCGGGATCGGGGTATTGCGTTGTACGAGACCCAAAGTCAAAAAAACGTGAATTTGATTCACATGTCGCTGTTATACTGAAAATGCGGTGAAATTGGTTGTTTGGTGGCGACTGCTTGTTGCACTCACTCGCCACAACATCCGTGTACATATCGGGTTGCGTATTCCGTTCGAGCGACAAGCGATTGTTCGCGGAAACCGTTTCAGGCCGTTTGCGGTCTAAAAAAGCCGATGGAAATCCGTTTTCGTCGGCTTCCGTCTTTTGCCGCGTTCCCGTACCGGTTTCCGGCCGGATCGCACCGGTCTCACATGCCGTGGCCCGAAAACACGCCCGGTTTTGGAAAAAGCCGGAAAAGTCCGCCCTGAACCGGCTCTAATTCAAACGAAGGGTCTTGATGTCGATTCCGGTCATTTTGGCGAAACGGACCTTGGCGACCTTTTCCCGCAGGATGGAAACGGCGATTCCCTGGAAGGCGGCGTACCAGACCCAGGTGTAGCGCAACATGTTGTGACCGCCCAAGCCCAGGAGAAGGAGAAGGAAAACGGTAATGACGACGCCGCCGGAAACGCGGTAACAGTAATCGGCGTCCTTTTCCCTCCCGACGTCGCGCAATGTCTTGCGGAGTTGGATGATTTCCCAATGATTGAAAAGGATCGCCCCCAGCAGGGATAAGAAGGCGAAAATGCCGATCAGTCCGAGTTCGCCGATGATCTGCCCGTAAAGCTGGTGTGTTTGCAGTTTGGTCGGCGTCGTGAACGGATGGCATTCCGGCCCGATGCCCCAAATCGGCGAATTTTCAAAATTTCTGATCCCCCCCCAAAAACCTTCGACACGTCCCAAGGCGGAATCGGTGGCGCCTTTGTTGGAGGACGGGTTCCAGATCGTCCGATAGCGATCCTTCAGGTTTTCATTCATGGAAAACCAGATCAGGGGAATGCAGAGGGCCATGGTCGGAACGATTTTCGCCCGATGCTTGGACGCCACGGCGCAACTGCCGAGGAGGAAACCGATTGCAAGCATGGAAGACCGGGACCCGGTAAGTTGGACGCAGCGAAAGCTGAGCAGGAAGTAGGCGGCGAGGAAAAGCCAGTGCCACTTCTTTTTGAAAAGCGCCATCAACGGATAGAGCATCGGCAACGCGTAGACGATCGAGTTGCCGAACGTGTTGGGATCGTTCATGGTGGAATCGACCCCGACCATGCGCCACGTATCCATCGCCCATTTGCCCTTGCCGTTCTGGTATTCGCGGAACGAATGGAGCATGTAAAGGAAAAAACAGACGATAAAGGCGGTCGTAAGGATTTTCAGGTCTTTTTCCTTTTTGACCGTGCTCATGATAAGCAAATAGAAGATGAATACCTTGAGCCAATCCTGCGTCGGTATGTAATTGAGGATATCGACATACGGACTCATGACGGTCGAAAAGGTGATGGAAAAGGCGACGGCGCAAAGAGCGAAATTGACGCGATTTTCGGTCCATTCCTTTTTGGCCGTCGTTGCCCAGACGAGCATTGTGAAGAGCATGTAGACACGCTCCAGGCGTATAGCACCCAGGATCGGCCAGACTTCGAACGGTCGGTGAAGAAACAGCCACATGTAACCGACGAGAAGCCAAACCATGAGAAGAATATCCCGTTGTCGCGACAAAACGCCGATCGAAAGGAAACGCCCGCGGCGCCTATCCGGCCTTCAGTCTGAAGAGCGGTGACTATACTGGAAACGCGATGAAAACGACCCTTTGGTCAAGTCTGCCTGCCGCACTCGCCCTGCCGCACGCACTCGGACCTAACTTCTTTTTTGCATAATGACATAAACGGATCGTTCGAGCGGCAGGCGACTGTGCGCGGAATTGTCCGCGGAAGGATTTTACCGAAAGCCGGTTGAGTCGTGGGTAAACACAGCCCGTTTCAACC
>DOMV01000399.1:2586-8813 GCA_003509805.1 Planctomycetaceae bacterium | reverse complement strand
CGGGAAATTGCAATGGTTTTCAGCATACTTTCAGTATACTTTCCCGCGGCGTGGAAAACAAGCCGCGAGTCCTGAATTCCATCGACGTTTCCGTGACAATCGAGTCGGGCTTTCACGCGAAACGGCTTCTTGCAACCTGCAAGCGGACGGAATACAATGGGGGGAATCCGTCGTGCGGCGACAAATTGTTCCGTTGACAAGCATATATCGGAAACGCGATGACAACGGACATTCGGTCAAGCCTGCTTGCCGCACTCGCCTGCTACAACTTTTGTTAATGTAAGCGTTTATGCGGATCGTTCGAGCGGCAGGCGGTTATGCGCGTGATTGTCCGTGTCACTTACATATTCGCAAGGCGCGGATTCTTGGCGATCAGCACCAGGCGTTTGACTCTCCGTTCGGCACGAAGCCGGGCGCGGCGCTTGATTTCACTCGGCTTCTCGTAGCTTTCCCGTCGCCGCATTTCTTTTTTGATTCCGCTTCTTTCGACCAATTTTCGGAACCGACGGACGGCATCCCCGATCAGCTCCTTTTCTCGCAATGTAAGTTTGACCACCTAAACGCACCTTTCTTTCTAATGGGTTTTCGGGAACTTGTGAATTGATAAGGTCAAGGCGAAACGCCGGACGCAACCTCCGCGCAGAAAAGCGGACCAAACAGTGGATTATAGCGACGATCCCGGGCGGTGTCCAGCGGGCGGGCGCGAAATCCGGCAAAATTTCGTCCTTGCCGTGCTCCGCATCAACAATGAGCCAAGGGGCTTCCGGAGCACGGTGTTTCCACGGTGCTATACCGAAGCCGGTTGAGTTTTCCGGTTGAACCGCCTGTTTACCTTCGGAAAACAGGCTCCTTGAAAGTCGGCTTCGGGAAATTTCAACAGCCTTCAGTATACCTGAACACTGTGATAAAGCCACTTGGGCCGCGGATGCTGGGCCTGGCACCAAGATTCCATTGATTCGCGGGTTTACACTGGAAACGCGGTGAAATTGGTTGTTTGGTCAAGTCTGCCTGCCGCACTCACTCGCCCCTAACCGATGTTTGTATAATAACATAAACGTTTCGTTCGAGCGGCAGGCGATTGTCCGCGGGGACCGTTTCAGGCTGTAGTTATCAGGCCGTTTACAGTATAAACAGGCGGATTAATCGAACAAACCAACCGGCTCCAGCACAAAGGTTGTTTTTTGCATATTTTCGCCAATATGAAATTTGCGAACAAGGTTGTATGGTTTTTGGTGCAAAAAGGATGCTTTCGGGAAATTTCGGACGCCTTCCGTACAGTTGGAAAGCACCGGCGGCCGATAGGAGATACACTGGAAACGCGATGAAAATGAATATTTGGTCACGTCTGCCTGCCGCACTCACTCGCCCTTAACGGCTGTTTGTATCATGACAGCAACGGATCGTTCGAGCGGCGGGCGGTCATGCGCGGGATTGTGCGCAGGAGGATTATCAGGCCGTTTACGGTGTGTATTGTATGTCGATAAAGACAGAAATCATAAAAGGGAATCCCGTTCCTTCTCCTGACAGATTGAGAAGGGCGCCCTGTCCGCCGAATCGCAAACGACAATTTTGTTGAAACATATTCCATTCCACCTGTTGGCTTTTGCTCGCGCCGGTAATTTTCGCCGTTTTTTCAGCGGTTTGATTGCCGTGAACGTCCTCTTGTTCCCCGTGATATTCATGGTGATGTTCATGACGGTCACGGCGGCAGCGGCGGACGATTCCGTGTCGATGGACCCTTGCGCGCCGATTGTGCGTAAAGAGTCCGCTCCGGGCGATTCCCGGAAATCGTCCCTCTGGTTCGCCGGCGGGCATCTCGAAAGCGGTTTGTTTGCAAATAGTTACGGCAGGAAAAACGCCTACGAAAACGGCTTTCCCGATCCGGACGGCGGCAATACCGAACTTTTACAAAATGTTCGGCAATCGGATTTTCAGTTGAACCAATTGTATCTCAACGTCGGTAAGAAACTCGGCTCCCATCGCCGCTTCGACGTGGGCGGCCGAATCGATTTCATGTTCGGAACCGATGCCGTTTTCCTCCAGTCCGAAGGTCTGGAAAGCGACGCGGATCGCGGAACTTGGGTAAACGGCGATTACTATACGGCGTTACCTCAAATGTATCTTGAGGCGGGGACCCGGGATTTCAGTGTTAAAATGGGTAAGTTTCTTTCGACGATGAGTTCGGAATCGATCCTTTCGCCGGATCGTTTCTTTTACTCGTTTTCGGATTCCCGCGAGGTTTTGCCTGAAACCTTTACGGGAGTTCTCGGAACATGGAATGTCAACAGCCGGCTTTCCGTGTTCGGCGGTTGGGTCAACGGCGAGAACCGACGTTTTCATCCGGAAAACGAAAACGCTTTTCTCGGCGATATTTCCTATCAATGGAACAAACGGATCAAGTTCGCGTATTCGGCGCTTGCCCGGCTGGACACGAAAACACGAACCCGCGACGACCGCTTCTCCTTTGTCCAGTCGTTTATCATCGGTTACAAGCATAAAAGGACCGACTACGCTTTCGAATGGGTTCTCCGGGATCAAAAAACGGGGTCCGGTGGTCGTTTGGAATACGGAATCAACCAGGAACTCATTTACAAGTTGACGCCCGAGTGGTCTCTCGGCGCCCGGTTCGGCTGGATGCATCGTTTCACCAAAAGCGGAATGGAGTACGACCGGTACAATCTTTCCTTCGGCACGAATTGGAAACCGAACACATGGTTGATTGTCCGGCCGGAAATCCGGTATGATATCAGCGACGGAACATTACCGTTCAACAAACCCCGGGACGGTTCCCCCGGCGGCAGGAAAGACCAGTTTTCCGGCGGCGTTTCGGTCACCATCAAATTCTGAAGCCGAAAACGGAGGCACAAAACGGATGCATAAAACGGAACGACTTTCCGCACGGCGCGCCCGCCTCCACCGATTTCGATATGGGAAACGTTTCGATATACTGAAGGCTGTTGAAATTTCCCGGATGCGCCGGCTTCGGAGAATTTCAATGGCTTTCAGTATACTCGCCTTCGCCTGCCTGTTGATGACGACGGCCTGTCGCCGGGAATCCGGTGGGACCGAGGAAACCGGGTCCGCTGGTAGAAGCGTCGATAAAATCGCCGTGATCGTGTCCGTCGAACCGCAAACATACCTGGTCGAGCGCATCGGAGGCGATCACGTTGTCGCCGACATTCTCGTCCCAAACGGCCGGGAACCGGAAACATATCAGCCTTCACCGGAAACCGTCGCCCGATTGGCCCGGTCGAAAATTTATTTTCGTATCGGTTTCGCTTTCGAAGAATCCCTCCTGTCCAAATTGAACGCGATCGCCCCGCGATTGGAAGTCGTCGATTTTCGCCGGGGTGTTTCGATGCGCCCGATGGAGTTGCATTCCCACGGGGAGGAGGAACTTGCCGGTCATTCCCATGAGTTGCATGCCCATGAGTTGCATGCCCACGCGGAGCATTCTCACGAAAGCGAAGTGTGTGCCGATGCGGATGGAAGGGATGTCCATACCTGGATGGGAACCTCATGCCTGAAACGCCAGGCGGCGACCGTATGCGACACCCTTTCCGCCGTCGATCCGGACAACGCTTCGACGTACCGTTCGAACAGGGAAAAACTGGATGCGGAAATCGATCGATTGCACGAACGGATCGCGAAGGAACTCGCACCGTATCGCGGCCGGACGGTTTACGTTTTTCATCCGGCCTACGGGTACTTGTGCGACGAGTTCGGGTTGACGCAGCGGGCGGTCGAGTTCGAAGGACGTGCCCCGCGACCGCGGGAACTGGTCCGCTGGATCGACTCGGTGTCGACGGAATCCCGGCCGACGATTTTCGTGCAGCCGCAATTCAACCATTCCGCCGCCGGGATGATCGCGAAATCCACGGGCGGGCGTGTCGTCGTTCATTCGACGCTCGGACCGAATCCGCTGGAATCGATCGCCGAATTTGTCCGCTTGTTCGTCGAATCCGAATCGGCCCCGGAACGTTGACGGTCGCCATGCCGACGGGCGACACCATGAAACCGTGCGGGACCGGTTCCGTCGCGCGCCTTTTTTATCGGAAGACCGACACGCCATGATGGACGATTCTCTCGTACATGAACGTTTCATGCGGGAAGCGATGCTGCTGGCCGGAACCGCCGCCGGGGAAAACGAAGTTCCCGTCGGCGCGGTCGTCGTTAAAAACGGCCGGGTGATCGCCGCCGATCATAACCGTCGTGAAACACTCCGGGATCCGACCGCCCACGCCGAGATGCTTGCGATCACACAGGCGGCGGCCTCGATCGGTAATTGGCGGCTCGACGATTGTACGCTTTACGTCACGCTCGAACCATGTCCGATGTGTGCCGGAGCGATCGTTCTCGCCCGCATCCCACGGGTCGTCTACGGGGCCGCCGATCCGAAAGCGGGGGCCGTCGATACCTTGTACCGTCTTCTCGACGATCCCCGTCTAAACCACCGGAGCGAAATCATCGGCGGCGTTTTGGCCCACGAATGCGGAAAAATGCTGAGCGATTTTTTTCGGGCCCGACGGGATGTGAAGTGAATCGCCGAAACATGCCCACGTTGCAATCATTGCTTTGAACGGCTACACTGTACCGCAATACACCGTGCCGTAAACGGGACCATGTTCGATTGACGCAAGCCGGTGAATACCGCCATGAATACCGCATGGAAAAAACGCCTGGTCGCGATCCTGAAATGGGCGATCGTGATCCTGATCCTGGGTTGGGTCATCCACGAACTCCATCAATCCCGGGCGCAGTTGACGCATTATCCCTGGCGCTTCCGGTACGGTTGGCTCGGCCTTTCCGGCCTGATTTACCTGCTCGCTTATATCCCGGCCTGCGCATTCTGGTATCTGGTCATGCGGTCTCTCGGACAGCGACCCCGTCTTTACGACACGGTCCGGGCCTATTACATCGGGCATCTCGGCAAATATGTTCCCGGAAAGGCGATGGTCGTCATTCTCCGGGCCGGCCTCGTTTCAGGCGACCACGTTCGTCCCGGCATCGCCGCGGTCGCCGTTTTTTTCGAAACGCTCACGATGATGGCCGTCGGCGCTTTTCTCTCGGCCGTCATCATCATCGTCTGGTTTCGCGGCCATCCGCAGCAAAGCCTGTTCACGCTCACCGCCGTCGGCATGATGTGCGTCGCCGCACTCCCGCTGCATCCGCCGCTTTTTCGTTTTCTCGCGAAAAAATGCGGCGTCGGCCGGGGCGACCCGGAAATCGACGTGAAATTGCGGGGCCTCAACCTCGGTACGCTGGCCGTCGGGTGGGGACTGATGAGCATCACCTGGATACTGCTCGGCGCCGGGCTTTGGGCCACGATTCGCGGAATCGGTTTCGATCCGGGCGGCCTGCTCGAACATCTGCCCCGTTTCACCGCCGCCGTCGCCATGTCGCTCGTTCTCGGGTTCCTGACCATGATTCCCGGCGGTTTCATGGTGCGCGAATGGGGACTCGTCCAACTCCTGAAACTGTACTTCGCCGCAATGCTTGCCGGAAATGCCGTCGGCGCAACCGATCCGGATGCGGTTGCGATCGATCCGGAAGCGGTCGCGCTCGTGATTGCCGCGATGCAACGATTGATCTCCATTCTCGCCGAACTCGCCGCCTCCGCCGTACTTTTGCCGAAACGAAGGCGGCGGAATGGATAATGGATAACGGAGAGATGCAATTCAACCGTCGTAACAAGGAATCCGCTTGCGTCCTCCCCGTTGTCCATTGTCAATGATCCATTGTCAATTCATTCACGCTCCTTTCCGGATTTTATGGGCGTTTGCCTACAAAACGCCGACCTACCCGGAACATGTGTGGGGGCCGTGCGGGGGCTTTTCGCGGCCCGGGTTTTCCGGTACAATGAAGGGGTTGGATTTCGGATGCGGACGCCCTGCGAATACACGGTGTTCTCCGTGTCCCTTTCTTGATTTTTCCAGTGCCTGCACGGTACTTTCACGTTTTCGCCGAAAGGGGTGAGCTTTGTCGTCCGACGATCAATTTCCACAAGAAACACCGCAGCATTTTGACGACTCCCGACCGAACGATTTTGCCCGGGAGAGCGACGGGACACCGTCTCCGGACGCCGTCGAAGGGGCCGTCGACGAAACCGGCGGGGAAACCGGCGAAAAAATCCTCCGGCTTTCCATTGAAGATGAAATGCGGGGCAGTTACCTGACCTACGCCATGAGCGTCATCGTCAGCCGGGCGCTGCCCGACGTGCGCGACGG
>DOMV01000399.1:2384-2560 GCA_003509805.1 Planctomycetaceae bacterium | reverse complement strand
AAATGTTCGAAAATCTGCGGCGATACGATGGGTAATTACCACCCGCACGGTGAAGCGGTCATCTACCCGACGCTGGTCCGGCTCGCCCAGGATTGGAACTGCCGGAAAGTGCTCGTCGACAAGCAGGGAAACTTCGGCTCGATCGCCGGTCTCCCCCCGGCGGCGATGCGGTACAC
>DOMV01000399.1:0-2214 GCA_003509805.1 Planctomycetaceae bacterium | reverse complement strand
CGACGCGACGATCGCCGTGCTCGACGAGCCGGGCATTTCCCCGCTCGAACTGTTCGCTTTCTGCCCCGGCCCCGATTTTCCGACCGGCGGTACCATTTGCGGCAAAAGCGGCATTCGCCGCGGTTACCTGACCGGCCGCAGTACGATCCTCGTCCGAGCCCGGGCCCGGATCGAGGAACACGGAAAGCGAAACAGGATTATCGTTTCGGAAATACCGTACCAGCAAACGCGCGACCGTGTCGAGGAAAAAATCGCCGAAATGGTCAATTCGGGCAAAATTTCCGGCATTTCGAACATGCGGAACGAATCGGACCTGAAGGAACCGGTCCGCCTCGTGATCGAACTGAAACGGGACGCCGACCCCGACGTCGTCCTCAATCAGCTTTATCAATTCACGCCGCTCCAGGATTCCTTCTCGATCAACCTGCTCGCACTCGTCGACGGCAAGCCGCGAATCCTGACGTTCAAGGAAATGATCGAGGAATTCATCCGGCATCGCACGACCGTGATCCGGCGCCGGACCCAATTTCTCCTCGCCAAGGCCCGGAACCGCAAGCATACGGTCGAAGGTCTCATCATCGCCCACGCGAATATCGACGAGGTAATCCGGGTGATCCGGACTTCGAAAACGCAGGCGGAAGCGAAGCAGCGGCTCATGCAGATCGAGTGTCCTTCCGCGATGATCCGCCGGGCTCTCGGAGACGACGGTTTCGCCATTTTCCAAAACGAACGGGGAGCGACCGAAAATTATTCCCTGACGCCGGTCCAGGCGGATGCGATCCTGCGGATGACTCTCGGGCAATTGGTCAATCTCGAACAGGAAAAACTCGGGCAGGAGTACCGCAACCTGCTCGATGAAATCACGGAATACCTGCGTATTCTTTCCGATGAGGCGAACATCCGGGCGATCATTCGCGAAGACCTGCTCGACGTCAGGAAGAAGCACGGCGACGCGCGGCGCACCGAGATCACGGGCCAGGAGCCGACGGATATCGACGTCGAAGACCTGATCGAGGAGGAAACGATGGTCGTCTCCATTTCCCACAGCGGGTACATCAAACGGACCGCGGCAACCGAATTCAAGGCGCAACGTCGTGGCGGGAAAGGACTTAAAGGGGCGAAAACCGACGAGGAAGATCCGATCCAGCACCTGTTCATCGCCTCGACGCACCATTACCTGCTCTTCTTTACGAACAAAGGCAAGGTCTATTGGGAAAAGGTCTACAACCTGCCGCAATTGGCGCGCGACGCGAAAGGTCGCGCGATCGTCAACATGCTCCGGCTCGACGAGGGTGAAACGATCGCCGATTGCCGGGCCGTCCGGAATTTCGACGAACCGGATCATTACCTGGTGATCGCGACGAAAAAGGGACTCGTGAAAAAGACGGCCCTCGCCGCCTACGGCCGACCGAAAAAAGGCGGGATCATCGCGATCAACCTGCGCGAAGGCGATGAATTGATCGACGTCGCGGTCGTCGGCCCCGGCGATGAACTGCTCATGTCGACGGCCATGGGCAACGCGATCCGTTTCCGGCATACGGCGGCCCGGGCGATGGGACGCAACGCGTCCGGCGTCAAGGGGATCAGGCTCCGCAAGAACGATGCCGTCATCGGGATGCTCGTCGCCGATCCCGACCGAACCTTGCTCACCGTCTGCGAGCATGGTTACGGCAAACGGACACCGTTCGGGCCGAACGCGGAACCGGAGGAAGAAAAGGAATTGCGGGAAGACGTGGAAAATGACGGCGTGATGGACGACGTCCCGGACGAGACCAACGAAACCCCGGACGCGGAACCGGCGGAGGAAAACGAAGGCGCCGACGAGGACGAGGTCAAGTCGAATCTTTCCTATCGAACCAAGGGCCGGGGCGGTCTCGGTTTGAAGGATATCCGGACCACCGCCCGAAACGGCAAAGTCGTGGGCATCACCCGGGTCGGCGACGAGGACGAGGTCATGATGATCACCGCCCGGGGCAAACTGCAGCGCATCCGTGTCAGCGACATTCGCGTCATGGGCCGTAACACGCAGGGCGTGCGCATTATGACCGTCGACGAGGGCGATACGCTTGTCACCGTCAAGCGCGTTCCCAAAGACGATTCCGATTCCCAGGAGCAGGAGGAAACTCCGGCGCACCCGGTTGTCGATTGACGCCTGCCGGGAAGGCGGGGCCTGCGCACGAACCGATATACTGGAAAGCCATCGCAATTTCCCGG
>DOMV01000242.1 GCA_003509805.1 Planctomycetaceae bacterium | reverse complement strand
CGCGGGAATCGTTTTCGGGCCGTTCGAAGTATATCTTGCCGTTCGAAGTATAAAAGCTATACTTGGACATACTGAAGGCCGTTGACATTTCCCGAAGTCCGTGCGACACGCACCCGTTTACCGTACAAATCCCATGCTCACGCCTCTTGATATCATCGGACCGGACGGGCTGATCGCGAACCGCGTGTCCCGTTACGAGCAACGGGAAGAACAGTTGGAAATGGTCCGGCACGTCCAACGTGCGATCGGGGAAAAACGGCATCTGGCCGTGGAAGCGGGAACCGGCGTCGGCAAAAGTTTCGCCTACCTGATCCCCGCGATCCTGCATACGACCCGGCGGCAGAACGAGGGAATCGAAGAACCACCCGTCGGCGGGGAATCCGTATCCGGGACCGACGAGGAAGAGCGTTTGCCCGTCCCGCGAGCGGTCGTTTCGACGCATACGATCAGTTTGCAGGAACAGCTTGTCGGCAAGGATATTCCCCTGCTCAACAGCGTGATCCCGCTCGAATTTTCGGCGGTGCTCGTCAAGGGCCGTTCGAACTATCTTTGCCTGCGACGACTCGCAAGCGTCCAACGCCGCGGCGCGACGTTGATCCGGGATTCCCAGACCCGGGAATGGGAACGCCTGGTCGCCTGGTCCCGGCAAACCGTCGATGGGTCGAAGTCGGACCTGAGCCCGGCCCCGAACCCGGAGCTGTGGGACGATGTCTGCTGCGAACAGGGAAACTGCCTCGGAAAAACCTGTTCTTTCCATAAAACCTGTTTTTACGGCCGGGCGCGGCGCCGTATCGCCGGGGCGCAACTTCTCATCGTCAACCACGCCCTGTTGTTCAGCGACCTGGCGATTCGTGTCCAGGGCGGTTCCATCCTGCCGACGTACGACGTGTTGATTTTCGACGAGGCCCATACGATGGAACAGGTCGCCGCCGATCATCTCGGGATCGGGCTTTCGCAGGGCCAGATCGACTACATGCTGAACAAGTTGTACAACGACCGGACCCAAAAAGGGTTGTTGAAAAGCCGCCCGACGCCCCTTTCCCGGACGGTCGAACACATTGTCGACGATTGCCGGTATCGGGCCGAGGCGTTTTTCGGCGATCTCCTCGAATGGATGCTCCGACATCCCGGGGGAACCGGCCGGGTACGCGAACCGCGCTGCATTAAAAACGGGCTTTCCGAGGGATTACGCACCTTGGCGAGGGAACTTCGCGAACTTGCCGAACGTATCGACGAGCCCGGCGATCGGCAGGAATTCCGAGCCGTCCGGAACCGGGTTGCAACGCTTGCCGACGCGGCCGATTCCTGGATCAACCACGGCGAAGGAAATTCCGTCTACTGGATCGAATCGACGCAAGGGCGCCGGGGCGACCGGATAAAAATCGCCTCGGCCCCGATCCATGTCGGCGCATTGCTCCAGGAATTTCTTTTCAGCAGGGTTCCTTGCGTCGTCATGACCAGCGCGACACTGTCGGCAGGAACGCTGTCGGCAGGAAGACGTTCGACAGGAAGACTGTCGATGGGCGGGAAGGAACCCGATTTCACGTTTTTCAAGAGCCGGATCGGGCAACCGGATTTGCATTGCGTTTCCCTCGGCAGTCCGTTCGACTACGAAAAACAGGCCCAACTGGTGATCGTCAAGGGATTGCTTCCCCCCAACGCCCCGGAGTCCGAATTGCGGCGCCAGCACGGCGAGATACTCAAACGCTACCTTTCGGAAACCGGCGGGAGCGCATTCGTCCTTTTTACCAATTACGCGCAGATGCGGCGGACGGCGGAGGATTTGATGCCGTGGTTCTCCCGTGAAAACATGGCCCTTTTCCAGCAGGGCGACGGAACGCCGCGGACCCGGTTGCTCGCATTGTTCAAGGAGGCGCACCGGGGCGTTCTGTTCGGCACCGACAGTTTCTGGCAGGGAGTCGACGTACCCGGCGAGGCGTTGCGGAACGTCATCATCACGAAGCTCCCGTTCCAGGTTCCCACGGAACCGCTGGTCGAAGCGCGGATTGAAGCGATCAACGAGGCGGGCGGCAGCGCCTTCATGGAGTATTCGTTGCCCAACGCGATCTTGAAATTCAAGCAGGGGTTCGGCCGGCTCATCCGAACCCGGGAAGACCACGGCATCGTCGTCGTGCTTGATCCGCGGATCTATTCGCAACGGTACGGGCAGATGTTCATCGACGCGCTACCCGCCTGCCGGATTCGCGTCGACTCGGACGGCGGCTCGGGTGACGGTCAGGGCGACGGTACCGGCGGAATCACGGCCATGCCGACCCGATAGGGCGCAAAACGCCGTTGAGGGTACGGGATTTCCAGTTCCGTCTCGGTATCGTTCAGCCGCTGCGCCCGGGGAAAGTGTTTTCGAACGCACTCGAATATCTCCTCTTCGGAATACTTTCTTTTCCCGGCCGCCAACGTCTTTTGCTCCAGACGGCGGCTCGTCGGGGCCGATCGTTCGCGCGAAAAGGTCTCAGGATCCCAGAGCAGGATCGCTCCCCGCCGGTTCAGGTCGCCGTCGTCGATGTGCAACGTGATGAAGGAATCGTAAATCGGGATCCGCATCGAACCGTAGACGTGGACGTACCCCGAAAGGTAATAGTGGTTCCATTCCATGATGTACGGACAGGGCTGTTCCCCGAAACGCTTTTTCCATTCCCTCTCGACTTCCGCGGCCAAAGCCCGGGCGGGAAATTCGGTTATGGGAGGTTTCTTTCCCCAATGAACCGACACCGTGATCCAGGACGCCCAAACGATCATGGTTCCCACGGCGATGGCCGATCCGAGAACCGTCGTACGACGAAACGCCGCCGGGACGGTGTTCAACCGCACCAGGGCGAGAAACAGGACGGTCGCGTACATCCCGAGCGGCATGACGTAACTCGTCGGATGCGGGATGCCGCTCGCCGCCGCGATCATGTGCAGGGGAATCGGCACGAGAATCATCGTCGCCAGGTAGGCGATACGAAAACCCGCGGTTCCGCAACCCGCCGGGGACCGATCGTGTACTCGGTCCGGCCCGTGCGTTCCGCGTGGTTCGTGCGACGACGCGTCCGGCGTTTTCTCCGATTTGTTGCGAAGTTTCCATTGCCAACACCAGCCTGTCAGGGGAATCAGGGTTATCAACGAAGGAAGCAACACGAGGATCAACGACACGGGAAATTTCCACGGAAGGAGAAACCGGTCCGGGAGCCGGAGCGGAATTTCATCCAGCTTCGTCCCGACATACAGGAATGTATGAAAATCATTCGAGAATGCCCAGGCGATATGCGGCAGGAAAACGAGGAATGCCGCGAGAACGGTCAGCCAGGGACCGGGACCGAACCAATACCGGCGTGCCGGCGCGTTTGCGAACATGAAAACGAGCATGGAAAACACGAGCAGGATCGCCGTGTATTTTCCCTGCAACGCCAAGCCGAGCGCCATTCCCGTCGCCGCCCAGGCCCAGGCCCGGTTTTCCGTCAGCGCCCGGTAAAGACAATAGATCGCGACCACCCAAAAAACGGTGAGCACGAGATTGTTGGCGAAGATCAGGTTGCCGATGTTCAGGTAGCGGTAATTGGCCGAAGCCAGGACGGCGAGGAATGCAAGCTGTTCACCGCGGCGCTCGTCCCGCAGGAAGGCCCTCGCGAGTTGCCAGATGCACCAGAGCATGAGGAGGACACCCGATTCGGCGGCGAGGTAAGGGGCGAACGGGGCATCGAAGGTGATCCGGCGAAAAACGTTCAGTATCCACGCCGAGAGGAGCGGATTCTTCCCCGAACTGAGCATCCACTGGTCGCCCAGCGCGTACTGTTCGATGATGTCGGTCCGAAACGTCGTCTGGAAAACCGTACAGAGAACGATCCAGGCGAGGCAATACGGAATCGCGAAAAACCAAAATGCGGGAATGCGTTTCATATCGGCCTGTTCCGCAACGTCACATTGGCGAAAAGTGCCTCAAAGGGAGGGGAGAGGGGACGCAAGCGGATTCCGTATCGTGAACGGTTGAATCGCGTGTGTCCCTCTTTCCCTTCTCCCCTCTCCCTTTCTTCCGAAGCCGTCAACGAACGACCCAGTAGGGCGCATCGCTCGGGGCGTTGTAATAGCCGATCATTTCGTCGTCCAGTTTGGCAAGGAACAATTGAAAACCGCCCGTCTCCTGGACCGTGAGGATTTCTTCACAACGGCTGCCGACGACTTCGATGCCCAAGCCGGCGAGGACCTTGTGGGCCATCCGGAACACGATGAACATTTCCATCAGCGTCGTGGCCCCGGAACCGTTGACGATCAGGAGCGTTTTGTCGCCGTGTTTGGCATCGACGGCGGTCACCAGTTTGCGGATCATCAACTCGGCCGTCTCGTTGGCGGAGGCGATTTTCTGCGGCCCGGTTCCGCCGCCTTCGCCGTGCTGGCCCATGCCGATTTCCATCATGTCCTCGGGCAACGTCGAGATATAGTCGCCCGATTGCGGATGAGTCGCCGTCTTCATGGTCACCGCCAGGGTGGCCATGCGTTCGGCGGTCTTCTCGCCCAGTGCCTGCAATTCGTCGAGGCTTTTCCCGGCCTCCGCGGCGGCGCCGACGATCTTGACCAGCGGGATGCACCCGCCGAGCCCACGACGATCCTCGATCGGGGCCTTGATGCCCGGCGCGATATCGTCATACGTGAGCACCTTCTTGATGTTGATTCCTTCCTTGACGGCCATGTTATAGGCCATGTTCCCGTTCATGAGGTCGCCCGCGTGGTTGAGGATGACGAGGAGCACCCCGGCATGGTCCTTGAACATGCGAATGGCCTCGATCACTTTGGGCGCCCCGGGCGCGGCAAAGACGTCCCCGACGACGGATGCGTCCAGCATCCCTTCACCGACATAACCCGACAGGGCCGGCTCATGCCCCGAGCCGCCGAGCGTGACGACCGCCACCTTGCTTTTGTCTTTCGGTCGGGCGCGAACGACGATTTTTTCGGAAACGAGCTTGACTTTATCGGGATAACAAAGGGTATACCCTTCCAGCAGTTCGACGGTCAGGCTGTCCGGGTCGTTGATGAATTTCTTCATGGCCATAGGGGGCGCTCCTTGGTGAAAGTGGGGGGATTGTGCTCTCCGCGAACCAATGGAACCTGGGGGCCAAGCTCGACATTCGCGGCCCAAGGGGCTTTCGTCACAGTGTTCAGGCAACACCGTGTCCAAGCAATGCCGTGTCCGGCATCGCCGTGCTCC
This sequence comes from Planctomycetaceae bacterium, assembly GCA_003509805.1. Classification (GTDB taxonomy): domain Bacteria; phylum Planctomycetota; class Planctomycetia; order Pirellulales; family Thermoguttaceae; genus UBA8133. The sequence continues at coordinate 10,766 of DOMV01000242.1, read as the reverse complement.
GGAAGCCCCTTGGCTCATTTTTATACGGAGCACAGTTGGTTCATAGACAGAAAATCGAGATGCAGTAGACCGAAGCCGGTTGAGTCGTTGGTAAACACAGCCCGTTCAACCACCTGTTTACTCTCCGGGCAGTGTTGTTTCCGATGGGCAGGTCCCTGAATCGCCGGCTTCGGGAAATTTCAATGGCTTTCGGTATATCCGTGACAAAAGACGGGTACGGGCAGTCTATCATGAACGGGGCCGGGTGTCAATCATTCCGGGATGTCCGGCAGTCAACCGGCCAACAGTCATCCGGCGACCGGATTCGTGCAACTGCGCAACCGCAAACTGAAGTCGCAAACATTATGTGCGATTCTCTCGACACGACTGTTCGTTTCGGATAAAATGAGTCAGGAGGAGCGGCGTTCTACTTCGAACGGCATGACAATCCTCCCGCGAACAAGCCATCGCGTAACCGCCCGCCGCTCGAACGATTCGTGTAAATGATTATATTAACAAGAGTTGTGGGTGAGTGAGTGCGACTGGCGGACGTGACCGGGTGTCCGTTTTCATCGCGTTTCCAGTATAACCGGCTTCTGCATAATGCTTCCCCAACCGCACAAGGAGCAACAATGACAATGTTTTGTTTTCAATGCGAACAGACGGGACATGGAACCGGTTGCACGACGCGCGGCGTGTGCGGCAAGCACGACACGACGGCTGTTTTGCAGGATGCGATCATCCAGACCGTCAAGGAAATCGGCTTTTACAACGATCACTTGCGGGCATCCGGAAAGCGGGATGCGGCGGCGGATCATTTGACGCTCGATCTGCTTTTTGCGACGGTGACGAACGTCGATTTCGACGACAGGAGGCTGTATTCCTTGTTTCAAAACGCCATCGCGACCGCGGACCGGCTGCGACGGTTTTCCGGCGCGACGCTCCCCGCCGGTGCGCCGGTTTCCCAAGTCGATCTGCATGCGGCGAAATCGGGCGAAAACCTTGTCGAGATAGCGGGAGAAATCGCGATTTCCCGCAGGAAAGAAGCGGTTGGAGAAGATATTCTCGCGCTCCAGGAGTTGCTGACCTACGGTATCAAGGGAACGGCCGCGTATGCCCATCACGCCCTGATTCTCGGCAAAGAAGCCGACGCGGTGTACGCCTTTTTCGCCAAGGCCCTTTCCTCGCTTGCGACGGGAAACGCCTCGATGGACGAATGGGCAGGACTCGTTTTGGAATGCGGTCATGTCAACCTCAAAGCGATGGAACTCCTGGATGCCGGAAACACGGAACATTTCGGCCACCCGCAACCGACACAGGTGCGTATCACGCCGAAAAAGGGCAAGGCGATCGCGATTTCCGGACACGATTTGCTTGATCTTGAAGAGTTGCTCAAACAAACCGAGGGCAAGGGAATCAACGTTTATACACATGGTGAAATGTTGCCGGCGCACGGCTACCCGGAATTGAAACGCTATTCCCACCTGGTCGGTAATTACGGCGGCGCCTGGCAGGACCAGCACAAGGAATTTACGGTCTTTCCCGGCTCGATCCTCATGACGACCAATTGCATCCAGAATCCGAAAGGTTATGAAAAGCGGATTTTCACGACGGGCTGCGTCGCTTATCCGGAGCTCGTTCACATCGAAGACCGCAAACCGGGCGGGATGAAGGATTTCACGCCGGTAATCGAAGCCGCGCTGGCCGGGCCGGGTTTCGCGGAAGACGGTGAAGACAAGTCGATCACGGTCGGTTTCGGCCGCGAGGCCGTCATGAGCGTCGCCGGAAAAGTCATTGATGCCGTCAACGCCGGAAAAATCAGGCGTTTTTTCCTGATTGGCGGTTGCGACGGCGCCAAGACCGGCAGGAACTATTACACCGAATTTGCCGAAAAAGTTCCGAAAGACTGCGTCATCCTCACGCTCGCGTGCGGAAAATATCGCTTCAATAAATTGGAATTCGGCGACATCGACGGTATCCCGCGGCTCTTGGATATCGGTCAATGCAACGACGCGTACTCGGCGATTCAAATCGCCGTCGCCCTGGCTAAGGCGTTCGAAACGGATGTCAACTCCCTGCCGCTTTCATTCGTTTTGTCGTGGTATGAACAGAAAGCCGTTTGTATTCTGCTGACCCTCCTTGCCCTGGGAATCAAAGGCATCAAGCTCGGTCCGTCGCTTCCCGCATTCGTTTCGCCGAATGTGCTCAACATGCTCGTGGAAAAATTCGCGATCGCTCCGATTTCGACTGTGGAGGAAGACCTTAAAGCGGCTCTTTCCTGACCGACGGACCGCAAACCAAAGTTTAGCCGAGCGGCGGAGCCGCCGGCTTTTCCTTGCGATCTTCAGCGTTTTGCCGGCAAGAGATCGGTCAATCGCTCGCAACAATAATCGGGGCCGGACTCAAGCACTTCCTTCGCCGTTCCGTAACCATACAGGGCGCCGATCGTGGTGACGGCGACTTTCTTTCCCGCCAGGACGTCGCCGCCCGTATCGCCGATGAAGCCGCATTCGTCCGGCTTCGTATGCGTCACGTCGAGAATGTACCGCAACATCCGTTCCTTGTCCCATTTCTCCTCGTTGCGGTCGCTGGAGAGAACTTCGTCGAAAAACGAGAGGAGTCCCTTTTTTTCCAGGATATGGTGGGTCGAACGTTCCTTCTTGTTCGTCGCGACAGCCAATCGGATTCCCGCGGACTTCAGTTGTCGGAGCAGGTCCGTCGCTCCGGGATAGAGCGGAGAAGCGGGAAAATCGCTTTTTTCATAAATTTGACGGTATTCCACCACCATCGAATCGATGACCGCCTGGTCGATTTGCTCACCCACGACCTGCCGGATCATCAGCGGCAACGGCGGTCCGATCCGGGCGGGATTCAAACCGTCCGGGTCGATACCGTGCAGTCGTACGACTTCGTAAAGCGTCGCAAGAATATCCCCGGCCGAATCACAGAGTGTTCCGTCGAAATCGAAAACGACGCAACGATGCCGGAACAGGAGGAGCGGATCGATTTTTTCAATGGATTTCATAAGGGATCGCAGGCCCGAACGTATACAGGAAACGCGGTGAAATTGGTTGTTTGGCGACGACTGCTTGTTGCGATTACTCGCCATAACATCCGTGTAAATATCAGGTTGCACGGATCATTCGAGCGGCAGGCGATTGTGCGCGGGAACAGTTTCAGGCCGTTCGCGGTATACTATTCCAGATCGCGCACGATTTTCACTTCGCGGATATGACCGCTCCGGGGATCGAACACCCGGATCGTGACCTGGATTCCTCTCAAGGGCGTATCGCCGTATGGCGGCGGACAAACCCAGTCCCGGATAGAGGTCACGACACTGCCGGGTCCGGCGGGATTCGTTCCGTACGGTAACGTGTTCGGGTTCCCGGTGCTGTCAAGTCCGCAGGATTGCCGCTCGTACCCGATCGTCCAGGTATCGTAGACGCAGGGCAATTCGGGATCCGTCGAGCCATCCCATTTGTAATCGTTGCCATGCACGACATGCTGGAATCCGCCGGACTCCGAGCGCCCCCAGACGGCGCCGTTGGCGTAAACACCTTTGGTCGAAAGGAGGAAATTGGGATTGTCAATCGTGCCCGAATCGGTCACGCCGGATTCCCCGAGATCGATGAAACGATTCTGCTCGGGATCCCAGGCTTTGACGTCGAAACCGATCACATTCGTCAAAATGATGTCTTCGGAAAACCGGTTGCCCTGGTATGCACGAAGCGTATTGTTTTCGCGGTCGAGCAGGTCCCAATCGTTAGGCCCCTCCGAGGCTCCCGGAAGCGTCCAGTAGTTAATGAAGGGGTCCGGCGAAGATGGCGGATTTGGATAGAAAGAGGAGCTTGTCGGCGATCCGGCTCCGAACATCATATCGCCGATGCCCGGTAATGAGGACGCGGTGAACGCATCGGAGGCGGCGCATTCCTTCAACGTCGGCAATCGCAGAAAATACCACGAGGCGCTGTTGACGCTATCGCTTGAGTCGTAAGGATTATAGGGAAAACGAACGGCCGGACCGCCTTGCGAGGTATCCGCGTAACTGCCGAAACGGTTTTCACGCCGTGCCAAATCGTACAGCGTGTTGAGCTTCAAGCCGCCTGAGCGACGCACCGAGTTGTCGTTCGTCTCGTAAAACGGTGATGCGGAGGGGTTGAAATGCTGCATCAGGCCGTCCGGCGTCCGGCAACTGCCGATCAGCAGCGTACGTCGATAAAGCGTATTGCCCCGGAGAAACCAGGCGACTTCGGCTATTTGCGATTCGACGACTCTCCCGTTCATCAAGCCGCGAAAGGCGTCTTTGGAGTTTACCGGCGCTTTGACGGTGAGGGCCAGAATGTCATCCGTATCGCCGACCGTGTTGTCGTTCCGTTGTGCCGCGTCGGGATCGAGCGCGATGTTCAGGGCGCACCACGACGAATCCGCCGCGTTGGGATTTCGTGGATCCCCTTCGGTCGGCGCCCACATCGGTCCCTCGACGTAGGTGAAATACCCCTGCACTTCCGTACTCGTCGTCGGCCTGACTGCCCGGATTGTGCGGTATTCGAGGTCCCGTTCCAGCCGAAACTTGACATTGTTGAGGTTTTGGCCCATCATGAGCGTCGCCTGCGTGTCGGTCATCGTGCTGCCGACGTCCCGGAACAGGCGGACCACGGCGAGCATCAGGATCATCGAAAGCGCCACCGCGATGAGTATCTCAATCATCGTATAGGCAGCACGCCTTAAATGAAGCGAACAAACGGAGTTAGGAGCGGCCATTGAAATTCTCGCTTGAATTCTTATCGTCGACGGGCGGTCAAAAACAACGGTCACGTTTTTTCGCGCAAACCCACAAACGCCAAACCCCGGCAGGTCCCGGATGTCCCTTTCTTCGCCCCGGGCACGCACACAACATTCATTTCACACCGAAAGGGGATGAAAGTCAACAACTATTGATGTTTTTTTGCGGAATTAAGCCCATGATGGACCGGCGGAAAACTTATCGCCCTTTTATATCGGAGCCGGCCCCGTTTTCCGGTTGAACCGCCTGTTTACCTGCGGAAACGTCGTTTCGGTGGGCAGGCTCCTTGAAAGTCGGCTTCGGNNTTCAACAGCCTTCAGTATATCAATCGGCCAAGTCGGTGTTGAGGGTGCGGTTGGTAATATACCGGAAACGGCCTGAAACTGTTCCCGCGCACAATTGCCTGTCGCCCGAATGATTCGCGCAAATACTTGTATTAACAAAAGTTATGGCAATCGAGTGGGGCAGGCGGACTTGACCAAATGTCCGTTTTCATCGCGTTTCCAGTATAATATACCGGAAACGGTTGAAGACTTACGCTTACGGTAATGTGACGGTTTCCCCTTCTTCCCGGGTCGCCGCGGCCATCAGGACGATCGTCGTGCTCGATGACGACCAAAAACGCGCCGACCCGTCGCACAGGATAAAGTTGGCGCCGCCTGCATGATTGCTGCCGAAACCGGCGACGCCGTGTCCCGCGCTCAAGGAAATCGAGGGAGCAGTTCCCGGGCCGGCAATCAGCGAAACCGTAACCGTGGCCGCGTTCGCCTGGTCCCAATAATCCTGCGCGATCTCGGTCAACGGCGCCATTCGACTGCCAACGTTGATCGGCCAATTCCCGGCCATCGCCTTGGCACTAATCAGCGAAATCGCCGACATATCGGGCGGGGCGCCCGAAACGCCGCTGTCCACAACGTCGCTGTCCACAACGCCGCTGTCCGAAACGCCGCTGTCCGACGTCGCGCCGCGCGTCCAGTTCCAGTAGCCGCCGTAGCCGTGCCAGGAAATTTCGCCGTATAAAAACGTATTGGACGTCCCGTCTAAAATGTCACCGAACGAAACACTGCTGTTGTAATAGGTTACGCCGGTGTTGGCGAACGGCCCCGTCGCAGGAAACATCGGCCCGGTTTTAATCGGGTCCGTTCGATACTGGGTGCCCGTTTCCGGATTGACGCCGAGCGCCCCGGCGATTCCGAAATAATGGGACGCGTATTTATCCGATTCGATAACACCTTGCCAGTTCTGGTATTCTTCCGTGGAACTCGGGCAAAGAAAGTTGGATATCCGGTATTGAGACAACCACTCGTGGGCGGTCGCGTCCGTCGCGCGCATGTCGATGTGATCGTAAAGCGGCGTCTGCTCCATGTACGGCAACAACCAGCCGCGAAAACTGAGGCCCTTTCCACGCAGGTCCGGCGGCCGTGGGTCGCCGACCCCTTCCGGGGGCAGGAAACCGCGCGCATCGTGATGATGGTGGGCCGCCATTCCCAACTGTTTGAGATTGCTCACGCAGGACGTGCGTCTGGCGGCTTCGCGGGCCGCCTGGACCGCCGGTAAAAGCAGGGTGATCAATATGCCGATGGCGGCGATGACGGCCAAGAGTTCGACGAGCGTAAACGCCCCATACAACGAAGCCGGTTGCATTTTTCGGCCAACCGCTTGTTTACCCCTCGGGCAGTGTTGTTTTCCGGTGGCAAACTCCCGAACCGTCGGCTTCGGGAAATTCCAATGGTTTTCGGTATATCCCATGCCTTGCTCCTGTTTCCTTTTCGGACGAAAAACACGTTCTCCGAACGACGCCCCCGCCAGAATCAGAAAATCTCGTTTGCGATCATTTGCTCGAAAGTCTGGCGGCGTCGAATCGGGCGGACCTCCCCGCCGTCGAGGAGGATTTCCGCGGCCAAGGGTTTTGAATTGTAATTCGAGGCCATGACGCTGCCGTAGGCCCCGGTTTTTCCGATGACGAGGAGATCGCCGACCTGGGCGCGGGGCAAACGTCGGCGAACGACGAACCCCTCTTCCTCCTGCGTGAAGATGTCGCCCGATTCACACAGGGGGCCGCCGACGACCGCATCCACGGCAGCCGTCGGTTCCGCGCCCTGATCCGGGGAATCCGCGACGAGGATCGTGATCGGGTGATACGCTCCGTACATGATCGGCCTCGCGAGATTGTTGAAACCGGCGTCGACCAGGTAAAACAGGTTGCCGCCCTGCGTTTTGACGGCCCGGATTTCGGTGACGAGCGAGCCGCTTTCCGCGACGAGATAACGGCCCGGTTCGATTTCCAAGCGGACCGGATGCCGGAATTCCCGCGCCAACACCGCCTGGGCGTCGCGCCAAAGAGCACGGTATTGAAGCAGGTCGATGCGTTCCTCGTTGTCCCGGTACGGAATCGGCAGGCCGCCGCCGCAACTGATCGTTTCAAGCGTCGTCCCGACCTGTCGGGCCGATTCGACCATCGCTTCCGCGACCTGGCTCAGGTGTTCCAGATCGGTTCCGCTGCCGATGTGCATGTGCAGGCCGACGATTCGCATGTCGTAGCGCAGCGCACGCTCCATCGCCTGGTGCAATTGGTCGTACCATATCCCGTGCTTCGAAAGATCGCCGCCCGTATTCGTCTTGCGGGAATGGCCGTGCCCGAAACCGGGATTGATCCGGAGCGTGATCTCGCGGCCCGGGGCGCACCGGGCGCCGAGCTGATCGATCATGTCGATCGAACCGCAGTTGACGTGGATGTTTTTCTCGATACAGAGATCCAGCGCATCCCGGTCGAAAATATCGGCCGTGTAAACGATCGGATAAACGCCGTCCTCCCGCTTTTCGGCCGTGTATCCGGCGGTCAGCGCACGGCGAATCTCATCCGCGCCGACGGCGTCGATCATCGCGCCCCGGTGTCGCAGGAGATCGAGAATCGCGAGATTCGAACAGGCTTTCTGGGCATAGCGGACGACGTCGAACGTCTCAAGGTCGGCGAAACGTTCCCGGATGATCGCGGCATCGTAAATGTAAAGCGGCGTACCAAATTCGGCGGCAAGTTTGCGGAACATGATTCAGTGATGAAAAGATGGGATTGGGTGCGGCGGGTTTGAGTGTATACCGGAAACGCGATGAAATTGGTTGTTTGGTGACGGCTGCTTGTTGCACTCGCTCACCACAACATCCTTGTAAATATCGGGTTGCACGTTTCGTTCGAGCAACAAGCGATTGTTCGCGGGAACAGTTTCAGGCCGTTTGCGGTGTAAACGGGCTCGGTCGTAACGGGATCGATTTCATGGAAGAGGGAGACTTTCTCCGCCGCCGCGTGTCAGCATGGCTTTCAACAGCGCCGGATCAATCGAATCGCGAAGGAAACGGACAGCCCCGTCGCAGAACATGACCTGCGTTCCGCCCGGATGCGGACTGCCGATACCCTCCGGCGAAACGTTGATCCCCTTTTCCGCGTCGGACTGCGTGACTTCCCGGGTCGGGTCCATCCAGCAATCCAACGGCGTCCGGCGTTCGACGCACATGATCGTGTTGGATGTGCCATCCGTGATGTCGGCGAAATCCCAGCGTTCCGGTCCCGTAAACGGCGTGTCGGGCCCGAGAACGACCGAATAGCAACATTGCAGGCTCGAATGGGTGTCCGGGCAATGAAAATGCATCCAATTCGTCCCATGATACCGGCTGTTATGGAAGCTGTCCCAAGGTTCGTCGCGCCGGATCGATTCGTACAACGCCGGTTCGTCGAGAAACGGCAGCACGGCAACCCGCCATCCCTGTAAAATCGAGCCGTCCTTGTCCACCGAATAGGCCGCGGGAAACGCCATCGTGAGATCGTGATGCTTGTGCATCGCGAACGCAACCGCCTTGAGCCGATCACCGCATCCGCGCAGCGGCCCGCCATCCTGAGAATGCTTCATCGGCATGAACACGACGACCGCCAGACCGAGCAGCATGAGGATGCCGATCATGACCAGAAAAAGGACTTCGTTGCCGGGTTTGGGTTTTGCGTCCATCAGGCGAAATCGGCAGTGAAATTGGTGGTATGCTGGGAACGCGATGAAAACGGACATTCAGTCACGTCCGCCTGCCGCGCTCACTCGACTCCAACTTCGGTTTGTATAATGACATAAACGGATCGTTCGGGCGGCGGGCGATCGTGCGCGGGAACGGTTTCATGCCGTTTACGGTATAAAACCGGCGCGGACGATGTCGGCGACCTCGGCGAGCCATTCGCCCCGTTGCGGCGGCGTACTCAGGATGATCGGCTCGAAATTGCGACGTTCGAAGGACTTGCAGCCGCAGAGGCCGAAAACGATCGTTTTCCAGAAAACGCCGACCGGATCGCCGTAGACGTTGATCTCGACGTCGCGGGGCGTGTTCGAGGTACTGAAAACGACCACCGATTTCTCCGTGAAATTCCCTTGGGGCCCTTTTTCCGTAAACCGGTAGGCAAACCCCTGCCGGACGACCCGATCGAGCCAGCCGCGAAGGATTGCCGGGGGACCGCCCCACCAGTTCGGGTGGACGAAAACCAGTCCGTCCGCTTCGCGCACTTCCCGCATGTGCCAACGGATTTCTTCGGGCAAATCCTCTTCGGCCGCCTTGATTTCCCAATCGGGCAGGACCGGGTCGAAACGTTCGAGGTACAAATCGTGGAAAACGACTTCATGCCCGTTGTCCCGGAGCGTTTGGCAGACCGTTCGGGCAATGGCGTGGTTGAAACTGCCGGGCCGTTGATGGCCGAGAATGACGGATATTTTCATGGAGAGACACGGCTTAAAACGAATACTTGTTGAAGGCGACCCTTTGTCCGAAGGGCCGTTTCGGGTTCGGTTTCCCCTCGCTTTTCGGGACGCCGACAGGGAGGAGGACAAGCAATTCCTTTTTCTCGGGAACCGACAGAAGCCGGGCGATCCGAGTCGCGATCTCCCCGGAAATCGCCCCCTGGAGCCAGACGGTCGCATAGCCGAGCGCGGTAACGGCCAGCAGCATGTTCTCGACGGCTGCGCCCGCGTCTTCCTTGTAATAGACCGCTTCGCTGCCCGGTCGGGCCGGCGTTTTATCGCAAACACAGGCGATCATGGCCTTCGCGGTGCGGGTATAAGGGCGATCCAGCATGTTCGCGATCGATTGAATCAGGAGCGGGTCGTCGATGGCGACGAACGAGGTTGATTGAGCATTGCAACCGCTGGGAGCGTCGATCCCCGCTTGCAGGATTTTGACGAAGTCGTCACGGGAGACCGGGGCGTTGGTGAATTCCCCTCGGTAACTGTGACGGCGGGCCAGGGTTTCAAAAATATCCATGTCGGTCTCGATGGGTGATTGTACGGCGAACGGACAAAAAACTCCTCCTGTTACGGCACCTCGTTCCCGGTCGTCATTTTCGGGCCGGCATTTTCGGGCCGGTGTTCCAAAACGACAACCGCCCCCAGCGTAACCCGGTGCAACACAACCTAACGTAGTGTAACATTTTCCATGTCGATTGGCAACCACCCGACCGACCGACGGCAAAGGGTGGTCGCAAGGTTGTCAAAAACGTCCGGATCGGTTATGATGGAACCCATGAGTCATTGTATTGATATCCGGCTGCGCGAACGGATCGATGTCGTCGTTCGACCGCCCGATGCGAGAAGTATCGCCAATCGGGCGATCCTGAGCGCCGCACTGGGGGAAGGCCCGACGTTGTTCGATTGTTCCAACCAACCCCGCGAACCGTGGGAAATCGTGGAAGCGTTGAAACAACTGGGGGTTCTTATCGAAACGGACGGCGAGCGGGAGCAAATGATCGTCCACGGTTGCGGCGGCCGTTTTCCCAACAAATCCGCCGAACTCGTTTTTCGCCGATGCGAGGTTTCGGCCCGCTTTTTGACGGCGGTACTGGCGTTTTCCGACGGACAATACCGGATCATCGGCGACGGTCGCCTGGCCCACCTGCCGATGGACGATCTCTTGTTCGGCCTCGGACAACTCGGCGCGGAAGTCGTCAGCGAACTGGGCAACGGGAACCTGCCGGTCCGAA
>DOMV01000039.1 GCA_003509805.1 Planctomycetaceae bacterium | reverse complement strand
GCCTACCGCCCGTCGCGGCTCGCGACCGGCTTCGGGGAATTGCAATTGTTTTCAGTATATTCCCGGATACCCGGCATATCAGGGAAACGCCGGACGATACCAGAGCGATTCCCAGTAACGACGGTCGGTCGCATAAGGATCGATCGGCGTTCGCGGGTCGTAGTCGGCCGGGAGGACGCCGTACCGAATCATTTCGCGAATGTACGTTTTATCGGCCACGAACGGCGACATCGTAAACCGGTTGCTTTCCCGGGTGATATACCGTCGTCCACGCTCGATCGCGGCAAGAATCGCTTTGTAATCCTGATCGTCCGTGTTCTCAAAAGCGAAATCCCGGCAACATCCCAGTCCGCCGGCCTCCGTTTTCAGCGGGCCCAGGAGAATCCGCGAACGTTCGGGATGCGTGAAATTGAACACCAGGTGCCTTGAATACCGTGTTCCTTCATGGGTAAACGCATGGGGGAGCCGCGTCTTCTTTTCATCCGAATGGCAGCCAGCGCATCGGCGATGCAGGGCGGCATCCATTTCGCGGACTTCTTCCCAATCGGCGTCGGTTCGAACCAGGTTGTCCCGGTAGGGCCAGCCGATGAGGCCGGTTCCGTTCGCGGCGTAGGTTCCCGCGTAATTGGCGCCCGCGTCGATCCAAAACCGGATCGTTTTCTTTTCATGATCCGAAAGTTTGGCCCCGCCGTGCTCTTCGTCGATCAACTTCACCAGTTTACTGGCGCAACTGCCGATTTCATAGGGACCGAAATTGCTGCGCGCCCGGTTGCGGTTGTCCCCGAACATGTTTCGCCAGGAAAGAGCGACGTAGCTGTGCGTGTACAGCGGCCCCCAGTCGCCCACAAGCGTGACCCCGCCGTCCCTTTGATTGTCGTTGTGGCAGGAAAGACAATGCCGGTCGAGGATCGGCTGGATGTCGCGCGGAAAATCGAACACGTCCGGGATGCCCTCGACCGGCGCGGGTTTGTGGGGCGTCCGGGCGAGAATCCGCATCAAGCGAGCGGTTTGCCGCGGCGCCGGAGTCGCGCTTCGTTCCTCGTGGCAACCGATGCAGGACGTCGTTTCACCGGGCATCACGCTGGTAAAACTGTGCATGCGCTTGACGGGGTTGCCCCCATGATCCATCGCGACGAAAAAGAATGACCGCAGCGCCGGCAACTCCATGAAGGCGGACCCGTCGGGTTCGACCGGGACGGTTCCGATAATGCGTTCCAAAGTGAACGTTCCGCCGATTGAAATCTGGTCCATTCCTCCACTGTAATGAATCGGCTCGGGCAGCGTTTCAAGAACGAGCAGTTCCTTGATCGAACCGGGGGCGACCCCTTCCATTTTCCGGCCCGTATAGATATCGACCAGCGCGAGCCGGCCCGACGTTTCCGACGGATCGGTTTGATCGGCCAAACGGTGTTCCGGTTCCCGGCGCAGCACCGGACGCGGTTCGTGAATCCAGTAGCCCGCGTTTTTCAACTCTTCGGGAAGTGCGTACAGCGTTTGTTCATACCCGTCCGCGTCGATCAGTTCCAACCGGCCGTGCCGGGCGGCCATGAAATGCTTTTCGGAAAACGCCCAGGGATCGGCGTGTTCGTAATGCGTCGTGAGCGAAACGGCGTTGTCGGGATTGTCCGGCCCGAAACGCGGATCGACGACGGTCACGCGACCGTAGTGTTCGCGAATTCCATGACCGGGCGAAAAAGACGCGACGATTTTCCCGCTGCCCGGAATCGGCTTCGCGTCGATCATCACGATTCCCGGGCGCAGGTTGCCGTAAAACACCGACTGCCGGGTCCCGTCGGGATTCATCGTCCAGAGATGATGGTAATGAACCTGGGAACGATCGACGTATTCCCAGCGCGTGTAAAGAATCCGACCGTCCGGGAGCGGCCAGGGCGTGTTGTCATGCTCGATGTTGCAGGAAAGCTCGCGGATGTTTTCCCCGTTCGGGCCGCAACGATGAACGGTGGCGACCGGCGTGAGCCAGCATTGAACCCAGCGTTTGGAGCGGCTCGAACAAAAGACGATGTCGCCGTCCGCCGTGTAGGAAGGTTCGATGTCGTCCCAATCACCGGAGGTGATCCGGCGGAGGCCGCTGCCGTCGAGGTTGATTTCGTACAGGTTGAAATGACGCTTTCCGGCCGGCAGGTAGGAAAACACGATCCGGTTGCCGTCGTAATGAAGCTGCGGATCGCGGATCGATCCCGCGTCGTCTTTGAAAATCGTGCGAACTTTCCCGGTGTCGAGGTCGAGCGCCTCCAACCGGCCGCCCGTTCCGAGCGGAAACGGAAACGTGTCGGCGTCGGCCGCGTAATACCCGAAATTGGCGTACCAGTGCGGATCGGTTCCCGGCTTCCGGACGACGAAGACGATTTCCCGGACGTTTTTCATCGAATCGGCGCGAAATGCGCCGACGAGATCGACCGGCGGAAGACATTCCGGAATCGCGGGCGAATCGGACAATCGCAGGTAATCGTAAAAAATCCAACTGCCGTCGCGCAACGTGATCGACAGAACGTTGGTGCCTTGGCGAACGGTTCCGGGAGGAATCGCGATCACGGTCGGTTCGAAATAACCCTTTTGCCGTGCCGCGTCGAACGTGACACCGCCCGGCCCGTTCGGCTGACGCTTCGGCTCGATGTCCGTTTCGTTGACCCGGACACAGATCAACGACGGTTCCGTGGGATGGGCGAACGCGGCCCCGATGATGAAATAGAGCGGGACATCATGCGTTTTCGAGGCGCTGAACTCGATTTCGACCGTGAAGGCGATCCCGGCGTTTTTCAGGTCGCGTGTGCTCCAATGCGACGGCGTCCATTCCGCGGTGCGACTTTTACCGACGACGAACCGGTGGACAGGTCCCCGGGTTTCCCGGTGTTTTTCCCAGTCGATCCATTTTTTGAATTCTGAAACGTAACCGTCGGGCCGGCCGATCTGGAAAAGCGTCGTCCCGGAAGGGGCGGCCTGGGCGGTAGGCGTGGAGGGGGCGGATGTGGAATGCTCCCGGGCCAACGCCGGTCGGTAATCGGCCATTCCCCCCAAAAACACGAGAACGAGAAAACAGGACAGCGATTTCATCGGATCAGAAGGGTAAAAAGTTTAACCGAGCGGCGAAGACGCCCGTGCGGCTTTTCTCTCTACCCAACGTAATCTTTTCTCTCGTCGAGGTCAACCGGCTCTGCGAAGTTCGAGCGACGCGTTGTCCTGTTCCGTGGAATCTGCGGCAAAACCGTAGCGTTCCTGGACGGTGTAAAGCGGCCGTTGCTTGACTTCGGTGTAGATGCGGCCGACGTATTCGCCGAGAATTCCGAGCGACATGAGTTGGACGCCGCCGAGAAAACTGACCGCGACGATCAGGGAGGACCAGCCGGGAACGGTCAAATTCGTGAACAGGTGCTGGTAAATCGCGAGCAGGGAATACGGAACGATGGCGGCGGCTGTGAAAAACCCGAAATACATGCTCCAGCGCAACGGCTTGGTCGAAAAACTGGTGATCCCGTCCGAAGCGAGCGTGAGCATCTTGAACAGGGAGTATTTGGTCGTCCCGGCGAATCGCGGCGCGGCGACATAAGGGATGCCGATCTGCCGGAAACCGCTCCAGGCGACCAGCCCGCGGAGAAAACGTGAATTTTCCGGCATGGCATTGAGGCAATCGACCACAGCCCGATCAAGCAGGCGGAAATCGGCCGCCCCGGACGCCAGCTCGACATCCGAAAGCCCGTTGATCGTCTTGCGGTACAAATCCGAGGTAAATCGTTTGAACGATNNGAGCCGATTTCCCTGCCGTAAGTCCGTTCGGTGTAAACGACGTGGTATCCCTCTTTCCAGAGGCGGATCATCTCGGGAATCAATTGCGGCGGGTGCTGGAGATCGGCATCCATCATGATGACCGCGCGCCCGGAGGAATGTTGCATCCCGGCCGTCAACGCCAGTTGCTGCCCGAAATTCCGCGCAAAAACGACCCCCTTGACGCGGGTGTCCCGCTCGCTGAGGAGCCGCAACACCGCCGTCGTTCCGTCGCGGCTGCCGTCGTTGACGAACACCAATTCCCAGGAAAGCCCCGTTGCCTCAAGGATCGACCGTACGTTCGCATACAGGGCCTCCAGGGAGGCTTCTTCGTTGTAGGCGGGCACGACGATCGAAATATCGACGGTCGGTTTTGGACGCGTACGGCTTGCGCCCCCGCAAAACGGGCAAATATGTTGGGACATCATCCGTGAAAAGGGAAAAAGGACCGGCGTGAAACAGAACCGGCGGGAAGCATAGCCGATTCCGGTTCACAAGTCAACGCCGGAATTCTGTTTTTTCACGGTCGGCGAAAAGGACACCCGCCGTTTCTACCAGTTCTCGGCCAGGATTTCGAAATAACGTTGCGGGTGCGCACAGGCGGCACATTTCTCGGGGGCTTTGGTCGTCTTGGCGAGAAAACCGCAGTTGCGGCAGCGCCAGACGACGCCTTCCCGATTGAAAACGGTGCCGTCCTCGATGCGTTGCAGGAACGCCCGATAACGCTTTTCATGCTGTTTCTCGGCAACGCAAATCGCCTTGAAGGTTTGGGCGATTTCCGGGAAACCTTCGGCTTCGGCAATCGCGGCGGCTTGCGGATACAGATCGTTCCATTCCTCGTATTCGCCTTCGGCCGCGGCAAGGAGATTGGCCGTCGTCGGGCCGATGACCCCGGCCGGAAAGGATGCGGTCACTTCGACCACGCCGCCTTCCAGGAACTTGAAAAAACGTTTGGCATGTTCCTTTTCCTGATTCGCGGTTTCCTCGAAAACGGCCGCGACATGTTCATACCCGTCTTTTCGCGCCTGGTCGGCAAAATAGGTATAGCGGTTCCGGGCCTGCGATTCTCCGGCAAAACTGGCGAGAAGATTTTTTTCCGTCCGGGTCCCTTTCAAAGAGGCCATCACATCGTTCCTTTCATTCGTTACGTGGAATCTGGTTTACATTTTCCGGTTCATGTTATACCGCAAACGGCCCGAAACGACGGCCTGAAACGGTTTCCGCGAACAATCGCCCGTCGCTCGAACGAAACGTGCAACCGGATATTTCCAAGGCGTATATTTACAAAGACGTTGCGGCGAGTGAGTGCAACAAGAAGTTTCCACCAAACAACCAATTTCATCGCGATCCCAGTGTACCGCATCCGGCCCGAAGACGCAAGTACGCGCCGAGTGAAAATCCACGCCGGCTCTTCATGAACCGGGACCACGCCTTACGCGCCGGGATTGGTGTACCGCAGACGGCCTGATAATCCTCTTGCTAATCCTCCCGCGCACAATCGCCTGCCGCTCGAACGAAACGTGCAACCGGATATTCACAAGGCGGACATTTACAAGGCGTATATTTACAAGGACGTTGCGGCGAGTGAGTGTGACAGGCAGACTTGGCTAAATGTCCGTTTTCACCGCGTTTCCAGGATATTTCCGGGTGGCGCCCTAACGCTTTTTCGTACCCCAAAGGAAAGTGTTGACCGTTTCCAGAAACGTTCCCGAGGTGGACGGCAGGGTGGACGGCGACGCGGACGGGGTAGTGGACGTGGTAGTAGATGCGGCAGTGGACGGGGCAAGCGGCTGCTCCCGGACCGGCTGCTCTTCCCGGGAATGAACACTCGGC
>DOMV01000195.1 GCA_003509805.1 Planctomycetaceae bacterium | reverse complement strand
GGCAGCCAGAAGGTCATCGGTTCGAGCCCGTTATCCTCCAGTTCATAAACCTTGAAAAGTCAAAGAGTTATAACGACTCTTTGGCTTTCTTTTTTCGCCTTGAGAGGGGGAGTTTTGTAGTAAATACTACAAAACTCCTGAATTGATCCCGTTTCTTTACGTTCATAAGAAACTGATCCCGCGAAAAACGGCCAACACGGGCGACCGTTGGCCATTTCGAGACAAAGGCCAAACCTCACCCGACACCGCAACACGGCGTAAACCAGGGCGTCACGACGCCAAGATCGTCCCGCGTTCCCGGCAGGACGACCCATTCACGCTCTCTCGCTGAAACAAGTGAACCTACGGTGAATTTCATTGATTGACTCCGAATAATGTCGGATATTGCCCGATGATTTTTTCCCAACTGTCATGATGATGGAACCGAATCACATCCCAACCGTAATCCTTGAGGTCCGCTTCTTGCCGCTTGTCACGCCGTTGACGTTCGGGATAGTCGTGGGGAGGCCCGTCGATGTAAATGACGACCTTTTTTTCCTCATAAATGAAATCCGGTGTTGTTTCCGCGATTTCGAGATACTTCTGGGCATTCGACGGAAGGTGGAGATTGCGTTCTTCCAGAAAGTCAAGCCATTGAATTTCGAGTTTCGATTCAGCCTTCGATTTCAAGTTCGTCAAGTGCATCATGCGAGGCAAATGGCTCTCGGAAATTTCGAATTCGGCTGTTTTCAACTCCATGAGAATGTCGCGAATAGTATGGCGGTCGATTTTTTGATGGTCGCGCTGATTGGAATAACTCATCAAACAATCGTAGCATGCCGCTTCGCAATTTTCACGCGCGTTTTCCGCTCGTAAATTGTCCCGACCGGATTCGGGATCGAAATGAGCAACCCGTAGCGATTCAACGATCATCGCGTGAAATTCGTTGGGATTAAGTAATTGTTTAAGAATCCCAGCCCCTCCTTCGGAAGACTCATAGAGAAGAATGCTGCGACGCTCGTTTTCGTCTGGGAGCGGCAAGGCGGCCAGTTCGCTTTCTTCAAGTTGATATCGATTCTGGATGGCGCGCTTCAGGGCAGCTTGCAGGGAGATCATTTCTTCTTCGGTCAACGACTCTTTCGGCTCAAGAAGAAGACAATTTTTATGGTCACGAACATAAGGTCTGACCCATTCCTTGCTGTTGCTCATTCGGACATCATCGTCTTCGCTTTGAGGCTCTTGCGAGTTGGAGTCGGTTGCCCAGTAACCTCTTTCAAGATCAAGCAGGAATCCGCGTCGTTGGTTCTCCTTGGATCGCCGGAAGCCCATGTTGATTCGGTAAATCGTCGCGGAATCTCCGTAGGTCAATGTACCGAATTCCACCTTTTCCGCATTTCGCATAATGAAAATATCGGCTCGCCGACAGGAGCGGTTGCCTCCCCGGTCCGCAAAACGAACCGCCGTCCGGATGTCGTATAGGAAACGCGGCAGTGCGGACAAAAGCGAAACGGCGACTTGACAAAGGCCATCGGCGTTCCGTTTTCATCCATTTCCCCTTTGAGTGAAACGTAAACGGTGTCGGGTACATCGGGCTTGCGGCTTGATTTAATCCGACCGTCGACTTCTTTCCAATCTTCAGGAAGTCTTTTATCGATTTCTTCCTGCGAGGTTGGCCAAGGATGCGTTACGCTGCAGTAGAGATAGCCTGGTTCGCCTTCTTCGTCGAGAACTCTTGTCGACATTTCTCGCGGGTTGAACCTGACCTGACCATGCGACTCCGTAATTCTCGAAACGCTATAAAGCTCGTGTCCGCAGCATCGACAAAAAACGAGGGGAAACAAATGCCGTCGCCGCTCATCATTGGGAACGAACGTTTGCTTTTGCAGCATAATCGCTCGTTCCTGTCCCAGTTCCGCCGAAACGTACACCGTGTCGCCACGGCTGATGAACTGGTGGAGACGAAATGCGAATACGGGGCGATTTGTTTCGGGATGATGGCATTGAAAACCGGCCAAAAACATTCGCTCGATGGCTTGAATACACTGTTTCGT
Source organism: Planctomycetaceae bacterium (assembly GCA_003509805.1). GTDB lineage: Bacteria > Planctomycetota > Planctomycetia > Pirellulales > Thermoguttaceae > UBA8133. The sequence continues at coordinate 755 of DOMV01000195.1, read as the reverse complement.
CGGCAGGTTTGTCAAAGCGGCAAGTTGCTCCGCCGCACCATGTTCACCGGATATACTGATGGGCTTTTTACGAATCAACGGACCGTTTCCCCCTTCCGACTCAACGCCGAAGGTCGTTTCGATCCATGAAGCAAAGGCGCTGGCGAGGAAAGCATCGAAATCCGAACCAGCCTTCACAAACGACCGGAACGGCCCAATATCGTTCGATATATCAGTCTTGGACGAGTAAACGAATACCAAGTGGCATTGCTCGACAGTCCTGTCGTATTATGCTGAAATGTTCTTGGGGTGTTATGTGCTCTCATGCAGTGACCGTGCGTTGCCCCGGACGCCCGTATCGCCCAATGTGACGCCTTATCCGAATCTGCAAACAGACTTCGGATGAGAACGGTCGTTCCAGCACCACGCCGAACATTACAAAGAGAGGGAAAACCGACCGCCATGACTTCTGGCGTCTCGGTAGAATGGAATGTCGGACAAGGAAATTCTTCCTTGCCTGCCGAAACCGTCGCGGCGACTCCCGCCGCGCGGCGTTCAAACTCTTTGCTCCGAAGCGGTTAAGTCAGACTCCCGGCCCCTTTCGCCGTCCCGCTGGAGCGGAATTCGGTGCCGGACGGCTGCATGAAATTGTATCCGATTTCCTCACTTTTGTCTCCATCCCCCCCAAAAAAACGCCGGACCGGGAAGACAGCCGGGAATATCGTGAGTGGCGAGAAAAATTCGACGAGTTTCTCCCGTTCCTCCGTCGCGAACTC
>DOMV01000241.1 GCA_003509805.1 Planctomycetaceae bacterium | reverse complement strand
CTTTGGCGGCGCGTGTTCGGCGACCCGGACGAATGGGAGCGCAAACAGGCCGAACGGGATACGCCGGTCGGACTCGGCGAATCGGAGGAAGCGAAACGGATTCGGGAACGGATGGAATTCGTTGACAAACGATTGTTCCGTTCGGGGCAGGGTACGTCCATCACCGACAGATTGAACGACCGATGACATCCCGGGGTGGGCGAAACATTTTTTCGCTTGGGGGAGATTGTTTTTGAATCACACTCGTGCTACGATCTGTGCGTGGAATGATGAGACCGAGCAGTGCTTCGTGGAACGGGATTCAACGATCTTGTTGACGGTTGACTTGAAGTCTGCGTCACCGCATTTTATCGAGGTTTTGAAAAAACATGCCCGGCCGTTTGCCGGCTCACAATCAGATCATCGCAAGTATTCGCTACTGAAACCATCGTAAAGATGGGGACGTTTTTCCAAGTCTCACCCGGCTTGCCGGTTGGAAAAAGAAAAAATGCCGCGTAATCATGCGTTTCCTGAACGGGAACGTCATGGACGTGGCTTGCGAGGTTCCGTGCGGACGATGCAAGTCGTCCGTATTGGTTTGCGCGCAAGCGCATGCCGCCTCCGTGAGACGAGGGGAGGCCTCGTATTCAGTAGCGCATGGCGTTCCCTCCTCTTTTGCCATATTGTTTTTGAAGAGGCCGCGTCGAGACTTGGTTTGACAACGTCCTTTGACGAAAAAAGCCGCCATGAGCCGCCTCGCCGACAAACCGGATATTTCGGTGACACCGCCGAAAAAAGTGCGCTCACGGCGGCTCGGCATAACCGGTAGGATTCTGATTCTCAGCCTGCTCGCTCTCAACATCGGCGTCCTGCACGAGTACGTCGGTTGGGACAAGCGAGTGCTCGGTTGGCTCTTGTATCGCATCGATCCCCGCTACTGGCCTGTCTGGATTTCCGGCCTGCTTTGGGGCATCGTCGCATGGCAATGTAATAATTTTCTGGTCAATAATGCACTAAAATTCCGTGTCGCTTGGATCGCCGGGAGACAGTTACGGATCAAGACCGGAATCGTTCTTGCCATGCTGTGCTATGCTGCGTGGCTGGCCGGTTGGACCGAACCGGGGTTCCTGAGACGCGTGTATTATCTGGTCTACGTTGATTACGTCATGGGACCGATCTCCATCTATCTGGTCGACGACACATGGAGTTGGAAACTGTTGATTACCCCGACGTTGGGCCTTGTCGTCATTGCGCCTCTCCTCTATGTCGCCTATTCTCAAAGGAAGAAAAGACATGAATCGACGATTGAGTATGAAAATTCCGGAGAACGCGCCGAGTGAGCCGTGGTGGAAATTCGGCCCCGCGACGTGGATGCTGATCCTCGGTCTCGTCCTGCTGAACGTCGGCTGTTTTCTGCGACCGACGCTGCTCGACACGCTCATCGCCGGCCTGTTCCATCTGCTCGATTTCCGGACGTGGCCGTGGTGGTATTTTTTGTGCCTGATCGCCGTCCTCGCGTTTTCGGTGCGGTGGTTCTTCCTGTATCAGAAAAAGATCGACGACGACTTCGACCCGCGAAGCCTCGAAGAAGCGAAATGGTTTTGTCGGCTCACCGGCTCGCTGACCGCATTATTGGCCGTTCTGTCGGTCTTGCACCGGACCGGGATGCTCCGCCGATGTTATTACACGCTGAACGGCATGTTCGGCTACGGGGCCTTTTCGATTTGGGCCTTGCTCCTGTTCGCCGTGATTTTCGGCCTGATCGGGCTTTTCGTGTTTTTGATCGGGAAATGGATCGCCTCGCTGCGGGGGGAATGACATGACGCGCGCTCTGAAATGGACACTCTGCCTCGTCGTGATGGTTGCGGCTTCCAGATTATCGTGGTCGCAGGAGGACGGATCGGAGAATATTCCGGCCGTAAGCGACGGTTCCGGGAAATTGATCCTGCTTGAGAAGGCCAAAATTTCCGCGATCAGCAACCGCGATATACGGGAAGCGACCTGGGAGGAATCCGTTCAAGACGGTGCGAGGGAAGGTTTCCTTCCGAACCCGACGGCCGTCGACTGTTTCGACGCCCTCGGTTATCGTTACACGGGCGGACGGTACGACGACGAGTTGATCCGATTTCGGTTGCGCTGCCCGCCCGAAATCGTGCCCGGCAAAAAATATCCGCTCGTCGTTTGGTTCCACGGAAAAGGCGAGAGCGGCGACGACAACACGCGGCAGTTGGCCCACCTGCAATACACGATCGAATATCTTGCCGGACCGAACAGCCTTGACTTTTTCATGCTCGTCACGCAATGTCCGAGCGATAATCCGTACTGGAATACTTCGGTATCCGACGAAGGCAAAGGCGATGCTCCCGTCACGATAGCGATGGAGATTTTCGAACATCTCCTCGAAGAATACCCGATCGACAAAAGCATGATATCGACCTTCGGCCAGTGCAGCGGTGCCGAGGGATCGTGGATTTTAATACAAAAATACCCGGATTTGATCGCAGTCGAACGCATTCGGGTTCGCCTCCATGATCTCCGTGTACACGCCCAGCGTGGTCTCCGTCGCCTTTCGGGTTCGTTGGCACTGGAGGTCGTACAGCGGGTCGAAGCCGCTCGCGGCGTGGTCGCTCTCGGGAATCTGTGCGTAACAAATATCGCAAGTTTTGATGGCCGTGCAGTTTGCGCAGTCGCCGAAATGCCGCCGCAACTCCATCGTCCGGTTCAACTGCTCGGCATTCGGCCCGGTCCACACGTTGCCGATGATGAATGACTTCGAATCGTCGACCCGCTCGCAAATCCGGTAATTGCCCTCCACGTCGCAAAAACGCCGCGTGAAACCCGGAAAACAGGGCACGACCAGCGGAAATTCCGGTTTTTTGTCGCCGACGAAGCGGCGGTGATACACCCCGATCTGCTGCTCGACCAGCATCGTCGCCAGCGGCATCGCTTGTTTCGTCGCCTGAATCCCTTGTTGCTTCATGCTTTGTATCGTTTCGTTCCACATCGCGTTCATCTGCTTCCGGTCGGCTTCGGAAAAATGCCGGAATTCGCCCGACAGATTGTTGTCGCAACTATTCGAGCAGGCCGAGTAGCAGCCGTAACGGGTCGGGGTGGCGGCATCGTCAATGAACCGGGACTCGAAGCCGGTGTTGACGATCGAAGCTCGGGAAAGCGGAAACGCGGCGTACAGATCGTTCATAAATGCCGACGCCGCTTCAAGTTCCAGCGGCGGGGCCATCACCATGTTCACGCC
>DOMV01000339.1:2570-9766 GCA_003509805.1 Planctomycetaceae bacterium | reverse complement strand
CGGCGCGGTGTTGATGCGCCGGCGGCTACGCCGCCCGGCTGAACGGTTGAAGCCCGGCACCGGCATTTGATTTGTTGGTTTTGTGAGTTATTTTTTATCGCAGCCGCACTTGCATTGACACCGCGCGTAGGGCATAAGCGGTCCGCCGTAAATCGCATGGGCTCCGAGTTGTTCTTCGATGCGGAGCAACTGGTTGTATTTGGCCATCCGGTCGGTCCGGGACGCGGAACCGGTTTTGATCTGGCCCGTGCCGAGCGCGACGGCAAGATCGGCAATCGTCGCGTCTTCGGTTTCACCGCTGCGGTGCGAGGAAATCGAGGTGTATCCGTTCCGGTGAGCCAGTTGAATCGCTTCGATCGTTTCGGTGACGGTCCCGATCTGGTTGACCTTGATAAGGATTGAGTTCGCGATTCCCTTGTCGATTCCCATCTGGAGCCGTTTCGTGTTGGTCACGAACAAATCGTCGCCGACGAGTTGGATTTTCCTGCCGAGCTTTTCGGTCAGCAGTTTCCAGCCGTCCCAGTCGTCTTCCGCACATGCCGTCTTCAATCGAAACGATCGGATATTTCGCGACCCAGGCGTCGAGCAGGTCGACCATTTCGGCGCTGCCGAGCTTCTTGCCGTCGATATTGTATTTGCCGTCCTTGTAGAATTCGCTGCTCGCGGCGTCCATGGCGATGAAAACCTGTTCGCCGAGTTTGTATCCGGCGGCGCCGACGGCTTCGCAAACCGCTTCCAGGGCCGCTTCATTGCTTTGAAGATCCGGGGCGAACCCGCCTTCGTCGCCGACGTTGGTCGACATTCCCTTTTTCTTGAGCACTCCCTTGAGGGCGTGGAACACTTCGCAACCGCAGCGAATCGCGTCGGTGAAGCTGCCGAAGCCGAGCGGCATGACCATGAATTCCTGGACATCGACCTTGTTGTCCGCATGGGCGCCGCCGTTAATGATGTTCATCATCGGCGCCGGCAGGATGCGCGCCCCGACACCGCCGAGATAACGGTAAAACGGGAGGTCGCAATAATCAGCCGCGGCTTTCGCGGTCGCCATGGAGACGGCGAGAATCGCATTCGCGCCGAGATTTTTCTTCGTATCCGTCCCGTCCAATTCGATCATCCGGTAATCGATCTGCGCTTGGTCGAGGGCGTCGTATCCGGTCAGTTCGTCGGCGATCTCGTCATTGACGTTCGCGACCGCCTTCAGGACGCTTTTGCCGAGGTAGAGCGATTGGTCGCCGTCACGCAGTTCGAGCGCTTCGTGAACGCCGGTACTTGCCCCGCTCGGAACGGCGGCCCGGCCAAAAGAACCGTTCGCAAGGGTGACGTCCGCTTCAACGGTCGGATTGCCGCGGCTGTCGAGAATTTGACGCGCTTTAATGTCGATAATCGTGCTGTTCATGATAGAGAAGGGGTAGGTAATAGGGAAAAGTAAAAAAATGACAATGCGTATTTTCCCCGATTTTCGAAGCTTTGACCAGCCCCCGCACCAAAATCCTTTGTCACGGACAAGGCTGTCACGGACAAGGCTGTCCCGGAAAGGGCTGCCACGGAAAAGCGTAAAAAACGTATTATGGCGGAACCGGCCGCATCACCCTACCTGAATTGCCGTGTCCGAACGCGATGACCGAATCGTCATGCCTGGGTGGGAGATTCCGCGTCGGATTGGCCCGGCAACCGGTTTTCCTCGGGCTTTTCATCGCGTTCTCCATCTTCTTTGCCGGCATCTTTCGGCAAATCGAGTTTATCGCGGTGTTGCCAGGCGCCGAGCACGACCTGATCGCCTTCTTCAAGTCCATCGAGAATAACGATTTGCTTGTCGTTCGTGGGGCCGACTTTGACCTCTTTTTTATCCCAGCGGCCGTTCTCATAGGTAACGCAATAGGCTTTTTTCCGGTACTCGAAAATCGCCTGGACGGGCAACAGGAGCGCATCCGGGATTTCATTGACGGTAATATCGGCTTCGGCGGTGAGTCCGGGCTTGATCCCGATCGGCGGATTGAGAATCCGTATGATCGTTTGATACTCCTTCGACATGGTTCCCCCCATCCAACTGCCCGGTTCCGGATAGTCGTTGACGGTACGGACATCCCCCGTAAACTCCTGGTTGGCAAACGCTTCAAGCCGGACAACCGCTTTCTGTCCGACCTTGACAAGCCGGATATTCGCTTCGTTGACAAGCCCCTTGATCTGCATTTGCGAAGGATCGGGAAGCCGCAGGATAATCTGGCGCTCGTAGACTTTTTTCCCTTCTTTAATCATGTCTTCCTCTCCCCCCCAGCGCGGGAGATAGTAGATGACCTGCCCGTCCTGGGGAGCGTGAATCTTGCATTTGAGGAGTTGCCTCTCCAAATGTTCGAGCCGGTCGACGTCCAGTATCCAGCTTTTCGTGTCGGTATCCAATTTCGCTTTGGCGGTGTCGATCGCCGCCTTGTACTGGACGATCGTTTTTTCCCTCGTGAATTCCTGGAGGACGTATTTTTCCAATTCCGCAACATCATGGGCGTTTTTCGCCTTTTCCAGGGCGAAAAAGTCGGCTTCCGCTTCGGTCTCGGTGATATAATTCCGCTGGAGGAGACGTTGGTTGAAACGCACCTTGTCGGCGGCGACACGTTCCTCCTCCTTGGCCGTGGCGATCTTGTTTTCGACCGTTTTCAACAACTCTTCGAACTTACCTTGTTCATATTCCTTGAGCGTCAGCTCGGCCGTTTTGAGATCGGCTTCCGATTGCGCTTTCGCCGCCAGGCTCGTATTGACGGCGATACGCTGTTTGACGACGTTTTCATTGAGCGTCGAGGAATCAAGTTCGACGAGTAAATCCCCTTTTTTGACGATTTCCCCCTCCGGGACGACAAAAATGATGGTCAATCCGGCGGCACTTTCGGCTTCGCATCGCACCTCGATATTGCTGGCACTCTCAACGCTGCCGCGTTCCAGAATCTCGTGGACGAACAATTCCTTTTTGACGGCGATCATCTGGGGCGGAGCTTCCTTGGCGGCGGCCCCAAGACGATACCGGACAAAAAAACCGCCGCCGAGAACAAGGCCCAGGACAAGCAGGAAGGTCAACACCCAAAACACCGCCCCCCCGCGACGCTGCCGAAAGACGCGGTGTTTATAGAAGATGTGTCGATTGTAAGGGATGCGACGGTTTTCCGGAGGGGGTTGGGAAACCTCCGATCTTTCCGGATGATTGGATTCAAACATGACTTGAAATGATATCTTTGGTTTTATACCAAAGCCGGTATACAGGCAAATATTGAGGACCCGACCTCAACCATTATTATTACACCGAAGAAGAGCGTAGGCGCTCTTTTTCCCGAAAATCGGGGAATTTTTTATGGCAAGAAGCAAGAAACAGCCGTGTTATCCGCGACCAAAAACGTCAAAACATCAACGTCAGAATGAGATTGCGGCGATGTCGGATACGACGGTGTTCGCAAAGGTAGATGCCCTGCCATGTTCCGAGCAACAGGCGTCCCTCGCCGACGGGAATGGTCAACGAAACGCCGAACAGGGACGATTTCAGGTGAGCCGGCATATCATCTTCTCCTTCGACGGTATGGCGGTAAGGAAAATGGTCGGGAGCGATCCGGTCCAGCCCCATCACCAAATCGCCGGGAACATCCGGGTCGGCGTTCTCATTGATGCTCAACGAAGCCGACGTGTGCTGGAGAAAAAGGTGGAGCAGGCCGACCGGGACCGTGTCGATCTCGGGCAACGCCTCCAAAACCTCGTTGGTTATCATGCGCATCCCACCCGACTGAGCCGGGAGTTGAATTCGACGTTGAAGAAACACGGGAACGTAAGTTAAAAGTTAAGAGGTTTGCCCGTTTTTACCAAGGGCTGCCCGGCAGTGGGAGAGCCGTGGCCGGAATGGCGAACGGCGACGCAATCGGATCCGGGGTTTCCTGCGAAGAGGCCGGTGCCGGCGACACATTATTCGACACATTATTCGACACATTATTCGACACATTATTCGACGCATTATTCAGCGGTTTCGGCTGTATCGGCAACGGTTGGGGCATGATTCCCGGCGCCGCCGTCGGAGTCGTCACCGTCGGAGTCGTCGGAAGTGCCGTCGGAAGTGCCGTCGGTTTCGAAGCCACTTTCGTTCCGCGACGGACATAATAATGCGTCGATTCCTCGTGGGTCAGTTGCAGCCCGATCGAATCGCACCGCAATTCGACACGAATGATATGATTACCGGCCTGGCTCGCTTTCGCCTTGACTTTCAGGTTGATCGTTTGCCCCGGACTGATCGTCGGGATGCGGTCGAACAAGACATGGCCGTTCGCGGTCACCTCACCGGTATGTCCCTCGAAACCGAACGGATCGATGAAATCGCTGAACATCGTGTCGATATCGATGCCTTCCGCCGCGCGGGTTCCGTTATTACTGATCGTGATCGTGTAAACCGCGTCGGATCCGACTTCGACGGGCCCCTGCGGATTCTCGATTTTCATCTTCAGGTCGGCGATCGATTCGACCTGCGTGGATCCCTGGGCCGCGACGCTCAGACCGGTTTTATCGGCTACGACGACGTCCAGTTTCGTTATTCCCTGCCGTTTCGGTTCGCAAACGATACTCGCGGTAAATTCGCCGCCGACCGGGATGGGCTCGACATTCCAAAGGACCTCGTTCTGGGGGGTGGCCCGGCCGTCGCCGGTGTGCGACACATGCTTGGCTCCGAGCGGAATCGTGGCGAGAACCTCGACTCCCTCGGCCATCGCGTTGCCGGTATTCCGTATGTGGATCGTGTACTCCGCATTGGTTCCGACGAACAGCAACTCCGGTGATTCGACCGTGACATCCAGTTGAGCCCGGAGGACGTTTACACGCCGCATGGCTTTTGCCTGGAGATCGAACGCCCCGTTCGCGACGACGTTGATATCGAGGTAATCGTTTTGCATCGCCTTCGCCTTGACATCGACCGACGCTTCCTCGCCGGCCTTGAGGGTGTCGAGCGTGTAGCCCGCGTCCGGACCCTGGGCATCGGAATTTCCGGGCAACAACGTCAGCTTGATCGCTTCGGCATCGCCGTTTCCGGTATTCTTGACCCGGAGTTTGTATACTTCTTCGGTCCCCCAGAGGATTTCATTCGGTCCTTCCAGGGCCATTTCCAGTTTCGGTTCCTGAACCTCGATCGGGGCGATCGCGGAGTTGCGTTTGAAGTCGTAATGCAATTTCAGGTTGAAGGATTTCCGTTCCTTGGGAACCAGGTGCAACACGAGTTGTTCTTCGCTCTTCGGATCAATCCGGTCGATATTCCAAAGAAAAGTTTTCGGTCCGTTCGCATCGACCGTTTCGATATCCACTCCGTTCGAAGCCCCCTGGATGCTCGTCGCGCCCGCGCTCACCTCCGGCGGTTGAACCTCAATCCAGGCGGGGAGATCGACATGCAGAACGACTTGTTCGGCAGGAACGCCGCCGCGGTTGAACAGGCGAATCCGGTAAGGCGATTCCTGACCGACGATCACACGCTGCGGGCCGATGGTTTCCACCTCCAGGAGCGGGCTTATCAACAACGATTTTTCATTCTCATCGGCGTCTTCGACGACGACCTGCGTTGTTGCCGAGGAAAACGCCGTATTCGAACCCGTTGTCGTGTTGGAGAGCATCGGCGTGTGCGAAAGCATGGCCGTTTTCGGTTCCGGTCTTCCGTGCGCCATTCCCGCACTGTGCATTCCAGCTGTGTGCGGCGTATCGACGTAGTTCGTCCTCCTGGAAGCGTCATTCTCCCGTTCCGTGCCGCCGACACCGGAAGCGACGCCGCCGAACGGGGAAAGGGTTCGAGGAGAAACATTGTTCGTGCCGGTATTGTTCGCACCAAGTGTCTGCCGTCCTGCCGGCGATCCGGAAACCGGGTGTTGCCGATTGTCCGCCGTTGCGTTCACAGAATAGACCGGGTCGCGTCCGCCACGTTCGGAAAAGACCGTCGAGCGCTCCATCCGCCGCTCCATTCGCGTCACGATGGAAGACGGCGTTTCATTCCGTTCATCGGAGCGCTCGCGAACGGTTTCCGTGGAACCGGCCCGCGACGGGGAATTCACGCCGGCATCGCGGGTGTGATTCAGGAAATCGCTGGCATTTTCCTGCTGGTAAATCGGACGTACCGGTTTTTCATCCTGTACGAAAGCCGGGGCCCCGTTTGTTTCTTCCGCACGTTCATGAAGATTCCCGGGTTGTTCGGACCGCGAGATCGAAGCCGGATCGACATTGCGGGCCAACTGGGCCTTTTCCGCCTCCAGTCGCAACAAGTCCGCGTACGCTTCCGCATTGACCTGTTCCGGAGTCCGTTTTTCAAACGCGCCCCCTTCCCGCATCAGTTTCAAGCGGGTGTGGATGCTTTCCTCGCTGTCTTCCACGATCGGCGAATCCGTCGCGGTTCTTGCCGTTCTCGCGGAAGGATTCCGTGTGACCGGTTGTTGGGAGTAACCGCCCTGCGCCGATGCTGTTTCAGATGCCGCATTACCCGATCCTTCCGTTGTTCTCGCGTTTTCCGAAAACACCGTGTTTTGTCTTGCATCAATCGTTCTTTGGGTGGAACCGGCAGGATTCGAGGACATACCGGTCGCCGACGAGGATTCCTCCGAAGATTTTCCGCTGGTCGCGGTAACCGGTTTCGGCGGCGTTACCCGCATCGCCTGGGCCGGAGGACCGGAAGACTTCGGACCCGCGGCACCTCCCTGGTGCTGATGGGAAGGCGAAGCCGGTTCCTCCTTGTCGCTGACGAAGTCGGTGATCTTCCGCTTCATTTTTTCAAAAAAACCGGGTTTCGATGCGGCTTCCTGTCCAAGAACCTGGACCGCATAGGTCGCGGAACCGGTCGATGTTCGATACACCGTCGCCCCGGCAACAGGCTTATCTGATGCCGGCAGTGCGTTTGCCCATCCCAGAACAAAGCAACCAATGAGTACCAACCACGTTTTTTTTAGGGACATCGTCGTCCTCCCGATACGGGCAAAAGGGAAAGATCACCAATTTAATAGTTTATTCTCGGCGCAAAAACACCTTTTCATTCGGTTCTATCGGCCAATATGATCGTAGGGTTTCATCTATCTTTGCGTAATTCAACGATTATAATAGATTTTCTGGTAAATTTGGTTTGAAAACACAGGAATGGTGCAAATAAAGCGGATGCGGCGGTTCGGCAAGAGAGAAAAGGCGAGGTGAGCTGGAAAATTTTTTGAAAAATTTCC
>DOMV01000339.1:0-2479 GCA_003509805.1 Planctomycetaceae bacterium | reverse complement strand
AACAGTTTCAGGCCGTTTACGGTATACTGGAAACGCGATGAAAACGGGCATTCGGTCAAGCCTGCTTGCCGCACTCACTTGCTATAACTTTTTTAATGCAAGCATTTATGCGGATCGTTCGAGCGGCAAGCGATTGTTCGCGGGAGGATTACCATGCCGTTTACGGTATACATGCTTCGGAGGGATATCCCTTTCACCACTTTACCCTTCCCATTATTATTTTGGATCTATTCGATTTTCTCGATAAACAAACGGATTCTCACGACTCGGATTCTCGTAAAGCGGTGGCCGAATTGGCGGAATCACCGGAACCGGCGGTTGAACCGCTTTCGGTTTCCGCGTTGACATTTCAGATCAAATCGCTCATCGAGGACGGTTTTGCCGATGTTTTGGTTGTCGGTGAAATATCCAATCTTTCCCGCCCCCGTAGCGGACACCTTTACTTCACGCTGAAAGACGAAGAGGCTCAACTCCCGGCCGTTGCATGGAAATCGACGGTCGGAAGGACGAAATTCGAACCCCGGGACGGAATGGAACTGCTCTGCCGGGGAAGAATCAATGTTTTTCCACCGCATGGAAAATACCAGCTCGTCGTCGACTATTTCGAACCGCTGGGAGTCGGAGCCCTGGAACTTGCTTTCCGCCAACTCCGGGAGCGGCTGGCCAAAGAAGGGTTGTTCGCGCCGGAACGAAAACGTCCGTTGCCTGCGCCCATACGCCGGGTCGCCCTGATTACCAGTCCGAGCGGGGCGGCCATCCGCGATTTTTTACAGGTTCTCGGTCGCCGTACGCAACGCATCGACTTGTTGATCGTTCCCGTGAAAGTCCAAGGCGACGGGGCCGCTACGGAAATTGCCGGGGCAATTAAAACGGTCAACCGGTTGTTCGGCGAATCCGTGGAAAAATCGCCGCAAAACGATTTCGCCGGTATCTCCGCCGACTACAGGGCCGCCGACTACAGGGCCACCGACCACAGGGCCGCCGACAAAAGAATCGACCTGATCGTCCTTGCCCGAGGTGGGGGAAGCGTCGAGGATCTATGGACCTTTAATGAAGAAATCCTTGTCCGGGCCGTTGCCGGTTCACGTATTCCGGTCGTTTCGGCGGTCGGGCACGAAGTCGACGTTTCCCTTTGCGATTTGGCGGCCGATATACGGGCCCTGACTCCCAGCGAAGCCGCGGAACGGATCGCCGTCGAGGATGCCGAACTTGCCAAAACGCTGCTTCAACTCGCCCGGCGTTTGGAGGACCGGTTGCAACGTCGCCTGGATACGGCGGCGACACGTCTTGCGATGGCGGATAAACAACGTGTTTTCCTGAAACCCGAACGTCTTGTCGATGACAGGCTTCACGCGTTGGACATGCTCGAAAACCGGCTGGAATCGCATATCGACCGGCATGTGGGAGCGGCGGACCGTTCACTCGCGACCGTGGCGGCGTCGCTCGAAGCGCTTTCCCCTCTTGCCGTTCTCAAACGGGGGTTTTCCATCACGCTCGACGCGGATCGCAAACGAATTTGTTCCGTCGACGATGTCGGCGAAGGCCATCTGCTGCGAACCCGCCTGGCCGACGGGGAAATCACCAGCCGTATGCTCAGCCGCATCGTCCTCGGCGCCATTCCGGAGATCGATCTCCGAATGAAAAATCAAACGGGAAACAATCAGGGAGGCGACCTATGATCCGGGTTTGCGTCGTCGATCGTCATCCCGTCGTCCGGGCTGGTTTGCGCGATTTTTTTCGGGGCACGGACATCGAAACGACGGCGGAGGCCGACTCGATCAAAGACGCCTACCTGTTGCTGCCGAGATACCTCCCGGAAATTTTGATTACCGACATCGCTTTCGGAAAAGAGGATCCGTGGGCCTACCTGAAACATGCGAAAACCCTTATTCCGAAACGGGGAAAAATCATCATCTATACCGCGGACATCGATCCGGCGAATATCGTTTCGGCCGTGACGGCGNNGGCGGAGGTATGCGATTTTCTCGATAAATCGTGTCCGAAAGAACATTTGATCGAGGCCGTTCATGCCGCCCTGGAAGGGAGACCGCCGATTCCGAACGGGGAAATGGGGCGTCTTACCGGAACAACGCCACCCGGAACAGTGATCCCCGGAACAGTGATCCCCGGGACAGTGATCGCCGGGACAACGAGCGGGACCGGCACAAAAGGTTCCTCCGCCCCCTCCGCTCACGACGGTTTGCTCACCGATCGCGAACATCAGGTATTGCAGCGTATCGCCCTCGGTCTGAGCAATAAGGAAATCGCGAAACAACTTCATATCAGCGATGAAACGGTCAAGGAGCACGTCCGCAACATCCTGCGCAAGACGGGACAGACGCGACGCACGCAGGCGGCCGTGTGGGGATTACGCCACGGAATCGTCAATTGGCCCGCATCATAACCTAAGCCGGTTGAGTCCGCCTGCCGCGCTCACTCACCCCTGACTGCTGTTTGTATACTGAAGGCGGTTGAAATT
>DOMV01000149.1 GCA_003509805.1 Planctomycetaceae bacterium | reverse complement strand
AAAATCAACTCTTTTCGGGCGGCGGTCGCCTCGAACATGCTTTTTCGGGAACATTACGTCCCACGCGGTTTTTCCGACCGGACACGTCCTCCCGGCCCGGTGCCCGGCGGTCGGCCGAGGGCGGCGAGATGTTCGATCACCTGCGCATGCGTCTGCTCCGCCGATTCGAAACGCGCCGCCTTGTTCGGATATATCTCGTAAAGCGCACGGTATGCCGTCGGGGTCAGGTTGGGCATCACGACATTCGCGCCGCGCGAAAGACCGAGCATACGCCCCCGTTTCGGATCGATGGTCGCGATGGCCGTCGTGCTGGGAATGTTCGCCGTCGGGCAGAGGAGCCGGGCAAGGGCGATGACCTTGAAGGCCAACGTTTCGGAAGAAACCACCTGTTCCGTCGGGGAAGGTTCGGGGAGACCGGATGCGGCGCAAAAGCGGCGTTGTTCTTCCGTAAGCGGGCCGGGAACGTAAAGTCCCGTCGCCGGATCGGGCGGAAAAGCGGCGCCCAACGGGGTGTCCGGGTGAGGCAGGAAGGGGCCGCAACCGATCATGTCCAAGTCAAGTTGGGCAAAAAGGAGGAGATCGTCGGCCAAATCGTCCCAGGTCTGGCCCGGAATGCCGGACATGATGCCGCTGCCGATTTCAAATCCGATCCGTCGCAACCGCTCCAAAAGAACGATCCGATTCGGAACCGTGGGCGCTTCCGGGCCCGCGGCAGGAGGATGAATCGCCTCGAACAGGCGTTGGTTGGAGCTTTCAAATCGCAAAAGATACCGGTCCGCTCCGGCTTGCCGCCATGCTTCCCAATCGCTTTCGGAACGTTCTCCCAGGCTGAGCGTGACGGCAAGGGGGGTCGTTTCCTTGATGCGGCGGATCAACCGGGTAACGCGATCTCCATCGAGGCCGGGATCCTCGCCGGACTGGATGACAAGGGAGCCGTAGCCGAATGCGACCGCTTTGCGAGCGGCTTCCAGGACTTCGCCGTCCTCAAGACGATAGCGCCGTGGGTTGCGATTCCCGATCCGCACACCGCAATAGAGACAATCGCGGCGACAACAGTTTGACAGTTCGATCAATCCCCGCAAATGGACGGCGTCTCCGACATTGCGGCGTCGTACCGCATCCGCTTCGTTCCAAAGGGATTGCAGCTTTTCCGGATCGTTTTCCCGAAGCCGGGAAAGAATTTTTTGCCGGGCAAGCGAACCGGATTCGCGATAGCCGGGGCAAAAAAAGGGGTGACCGGCGGAGTGGTCGGCCGTGAAATCCATGAAGTCCATGAAGATCATTATCCCCGGGAAAAAGACCGGGACAAGGAGTCCCCACCCCCTTGCCAAACAAACGTCAAAGAATTAGAATGGACCGCTTACATGATCGGGCTTATGCCGTCGGACCGCCGCCCTCATCCGGGTTCGCCGCCGGGGGAAAGTCGTCAAAAACGCGTGATTGCGAATCGATACATACAGGGAATTTTATACCGAAGCCGGTTGAGTTTTCTGGTCAAATCGCCTGTTTACCTTCGGAAAACAGGCTCCTTGAAAGTCGGCTTCGGGAAATTTTCAACAGCCTTCAGTATATCAACGGGATGATAGAGATGTCGACACAAAAATTGAACAAGACATACATGGCCAAGACCGGTGAGGTCGAGCAAAACTGGTGGGTTGTCGATGCAACCGACAAAGTGGTCGGTCGTCTTGCCGGGGATATCGCGATGATCCTCATGGGAAAACATCGCCCGACGTACACGCCCCATGTCGATACCGGTGATTACATCGTCGTGACCAATGTCGATAAAGTCGTGTTTACCGGCAAAAAACTCGACCAGAAACGGTATACCTGGTACACCGGTTGGCCGGGCCTGCGGAGCGAAACCGCCCGGGAGCGCATGGCGACCAAACCCGAGCAGGTTTTGACCGAAGCGGTTCGACGCATGCTTCCCAAAAACAAACTTGGCGTAAAAATGCTCGCCAAGCTCAAGGTTTATAAAAGCGGTCAGACGCACCCGCATCAGGCCCAGTCGCCGCAACCGCTCGAACTGGCGAAAAAGTGAGCCGAAAAAGTGAGCCGTCGCCTGTTTCGTCCGCCACATCGATGAGACCGTAAGCGGCATGGTCATCCTCCCGCGAACAGTCCCGCAAAGAGTCGCTTGCCGCGCGAACGATCCGTGTAAATAGTTATATCAACAAAAGTTGGGAGCGATCGAGTGCGGCAGGCGGACTTGACCAAATGTCCGTTTTTATCGCGTTTCCAGTATATTCTCATCCACCTTGTCCAGAAAACCAACCAAGAACCATGGTTAAGCTCGGTAATTTCGTCATCGAAGGAAACGGCAAGAATGACTTTCTCGGGACCGGTCGCCGCAAGGCTTCGGTCGCCCGGGTTCGGATTCGTCCCGGTTCCGGCAAAATCAGCATCAATTGCCGTGAATTTGAAGAGTTCTTCAAAACGGAACAACAGCGCCAGGCTGTTCTCGCGCCCCTCAAAGCCACCGGAAAGGAATCGACCGTCGATGTCATTATCACGGTCAACGGCGGGGGAACAACCGGACAGGCGGATGCCTGTAAACTCGGAATTGCCAGAGCCTTGAAGTTATTTGATCCGGAAACCGAGCCGGCGCTTCGCGAGCAAAGCCTCCTGACGCGCGATGCCCGGGAAGTCGAACG
>DOMV01000046.1:10974-11224 GCA_003509805.1 Planctomycetaceae bacterium | reverse complement strand
AGGCTCCGGTCGGCCAAAACGACGATCGAACCGCTCCGGGTCGGCAGTTTCAGCATCGGCATCGACATGGCCAGCACGAGCAGGAGGACCGCGGCGATGCGAAGCCCCTGTAAAAACCGGGTCGGGAGCCGCCATGCGTAAAGCAGGCAGCCGAGTGGAAGCAACAGCAGGAACCAGAAGGGTTGGTTGAACAGCACGGGATCGCGGCAGGTTATGGGCTCCCTTAGACTGAAAGCCGTTGAAATTTCCC
>DOMV01000046.1:0-10956 GCA_003509805.1 Planctomycetaceae bacterium | reverse complement strand
ACAGGCGGTTTGACCAGAAAACTCAACCGGCTTCGGTATAAAACGGGCGTCACGAGCCGGGAACGGCGTTCCCGGAGCATCCGCCCCCATTTTCTCATTTCTTGTCGTCAAACACAAGAGCCGGGGAATCCGCCTCTGGTTTATTTTCACCGCTTCGCCTATAATCGTACCCGACGGTCGGCTCCGGCAGAAAAAGCAGCGCCGCCCGCGTTCGATTTTCGGCTGGAAGAACCCGCAACCCCGGTTGCCTCAACCCATCGGGAAAAATCATGTCCGCTCCAACCGTACCGCCCGTCCTGACGCCCCTGATGCGGGGATACGAATGGGGAACCCGATATGTTTTCGCGGAACCGCCGCGCATGGCGCTGGGGGCGATGGGCAACCTGCTGAGCCGTCGCTCCGGCAGCAGCCTCGAATTTATGGAGCACCGCGAATACCTGCCCGGGGACGACCTGCGGCGGATTGATTGGAACGCCTTTGCGAGGAGCGATCGCCTCGCCGTCAAAATGTATCGTGAAGAGGTGCATCCTCAAGTCGATCTGCTGCTCGATTGTTCCCGGTCGATGCGACTTGCCGAAACCCGAAAAAACGAAGCGGCGCTTGCGCTTGCCGGGTTCTTCGCCGCGACGGCGGCCGAGTCGCATTTTTCCTTCGCGGTCCATCTCGCCGAGGAAGGCTGCCGTAAGCTCGGCCGTTCCAACCTGCTTCCCTCGGAATGGGAACCGTTCGAATTCAACGGGACCCAAAGCCCGGCGGAATCGCTTGAACGGATGGCGCCGGCATGGAAACCCCGGGGAATCCGGATTGTTATCAGCGACCTGCTTTTCCCGGCCGACCCGGATACGCTGGTGTCGCGCATCGCCACGGAAAGCGCCGTCGCCGTTTTCGTGCAACTTTTGGCGGAAGCGGACGCCGAACCTCCGGGGCACGGCAACCTGCGGCTCACCGATGTGGAAAGCGGCGAACGCATGGAGTTCTATCTCGATGCGGGGGCGCGGGAACGGTATCAATCGAACCTGGCACGGCACCAGGAGAACTACCATCTCGCCTGCCGCCGCCACGGCGCGCATTTCACGACCGTTCGGGCGGAATCGTTCCTCGAAAATCCCGATCCGGGCGACCTGCTTCACGCGGAATTGTTGCGATACAAATAACAGTCTGCGATACAAATAACGGTCAACGAACGGCTTATTCTCCAATTCCGGGAAACATACGCCCTCATCTTGCCATATACTGAAAGCCATTGAAATTTCCCGAAGCCGGCGATTCGGGAGCCTGCCCATCGGAAGCAACAGTGCTCGGAGAGTAAACAGGCGGTTGATCGGGCTGTGTTTGTCAACGACTCAATCGGCTTCGGTCTAAAATTCAGGCTGTTCCCGTTCAACCGATGCAGGCGCGGACATCGGTGCATTGCCGCATCATCCTCTTGAATTCCTCGAAGGTCAGCGATTGCCGACCGTCGCAGAGCGCCGATTTCGGGTCGGGATGGACTTCGACAAGCAAACCGTCGGCTCCGGCGGCGACGCTTGCCGCGGCAAGGGGAAGGACGAAATCGGCCCGGCCGGCCGCGTGAGACGGATCGACGACTACCGGCAGGTGGGTCATTTCCCGTAGCGCCGGGATAACCGCGACAGGCAGCGTGAAACGGGTGTAATCCTCGAACGTCCGGATACCCCGTTCGCAGAGAATGACGCGATCATTTCCCCCGGCGAGAATGTATTCGGCCGACATGATCCATTCCTCGATCGTCGTGCTGAATCCCCGTTTGAGCAACACCGGTTTCCGCGCACGTCCCGCCGCTTCGAGCAGCCGGTAATTCTGGAC
Source organism: Planctomycetaceae bacterium (assembly GCA_003509805.1). Classification (GTDB taxonomy): domain Bacteria; phylum Planctomycetota; class Planctomycetia; order Pirellulales; family Thermoguttaceae; genus UBA8133. The sequence goes on along the minus strand of DOMV01000046.1, from coordinate 9,132 downwards.
GTTCCGGGCGCCGATCTGGATGACATCCCCGTATTCCTCCACCAGCTTGACTTCTTCCGGGGACATCGCCTCGGTCACGATCGCCAGCCCGGAGAGCCGCCGCGCTTTGGCGAGAATTTTCAAGCCTTCGCGCTTGAGCCCTTGGAAAGCGTACGGACTTGTCCGGGGTTTGAACGCGCCGCCGCGGAGCGCCGTCGCTCCCGCATCCCGGACGGCCAACGCGGTTTCACAGGTCTGCCGTTCCGTTTCCACGGTACAGGGACCGGCAATCACGCCGAAATGGCCGCCACCGACGGAGAATGTTCCGGCGCGAACCACCGAACCCTCGGGCCGAACCTGCCGGTTGGCCAACTGGCAGCTCGTATCGACCACCAGGATACGCTCGACATGATAAGCCGAACGAATGCCGGCCTGGAGGGTTTCATCGTCGGGTCGCGACCCCGGCTTCCCGATGGAAGTAACGACGACCTGCCGGTCGCCGAAAACCGTCCGGTGCGCCGTGACACCGAAATCGTTGAGTCCCTTGATCATTTCATCCGCATGGGCGGACGACATGCCTTCGGACAGGAATATGATCATGACATCCGGTCTCCGTAATACCGATATACCGACACGCACGGTATGCGCCATTATCGGTCATCTCAGCGGGTCGTGCGGATCGAAGGACCTTTTTTTTCCGAATGTTCCGATATTGCCGTTAGATCGGGATGGAGCGACCAAGTCCGCATTTCCTCGATCATCCCGGTTTTTGTCAGGTCGTAATCGAGCGGGGTGAGCGAAATATAACCGGCCCGGATCGCTTTCATATCAGTCAGACGGTCGTTTTCAGGCCATTTCGGCTGCCGCGGGTCCGGACGCCCGGTCAGCCAGAAATAATCCCGACCCAAAGGATCGGTCCGCTTCTCAAACGTTTCCCAATACTGCCCGACATCCATCGGTACGACCCGAACTTCCGGCTGTTCCTGTTTCAAGGCGACGATCGGAATGTTCAGGTTGAAAAGCTCCCGGGACGGTTTTTTTCGGGCAAGCAGTTTCTCAATAACGCCGGCCGCGAGAAGCGCAGCCCGGTCGAACGGTTCGTTTTCGGCGTATTCCAGCGAAACGGCGATACTGGTGATCCCGTAAAACGCCCCCTCCACGGCCGCCGCGACGGTCCCGGAATAAATGATGTTGATCCCGGTATTCAAACCGCGGTTGATCCCGCTCACGATCAACCCGGGACGTTCGGGACAAATCTGCGAAACACCCAGTTTCACGCAATCCGCCGGACTGCCGGGAAGCGTCCAGCCCCAAGGTTCGTCGTTCACGTAGACCCGCTTGGTCGTCAAGGGCCGCAGGAAGGTGATCGAATGGCCCACGCCGCTCTGTTCGGTTTCCGGAGCGATCACGGTCACATTCCCGAAATGCCGCAGCGCGCGCTCCATCGCGGCCAGTCCCGGTGCGTAAATTCCGTCGTCGTTCGTCAATAGTATTTGCATGAAATTCCTTTTTTACCGGAAAAAAACGTCGGTGGAAAATGGTGGTAGGCACGTTGTTGATGCGCCGGTGGCTACGCCGCTCGGCTAAACGGACAACCAACAAATTTAACCTTGGTGGTGTAGTAGAGATCGCGTCAACATGATATTCTGGGTTCGGTCGATCGTGTCCAGTATATCGCCGGAAACGCAAAAGATACAGGTATCATGAAAAAACGATTTCGCGTCCTTTCCGCACTGGCGTACAACGATCCTCTTTATCACCAGGGGGTTACGCAGTTCGCGCACGAGGCGGAATGGGAACTGGACATGACCGTCGCCTATTACGGTTCGGAACCCGTTCACTGGAAAGGGGATGGGATCATAACGCATTACCTGGCGTCGCGGCCCGGGTTGATGAAATGGGTACGCCGCCAACATGTTCCCGTGGTCTCGATCAACGCCGACGAGGTCGCGTTCTGGCCGGGGACGGCGCCGGACCATGAACAATGCGGTCGCATGGCCGCGGATTATTTTTTCGCGCTCGGCATTACCGAGCTCGCGTTTTTCCGTTGCTCCGACCAGGTTTCCATCCAGGGACGTCAACGATCCTTTCAAGAGGCGGTCGCACGACGCGGGGGAACCTTTCATTTGCTCGATTGGCGCGAGACGACCGTGGAGGGACGATCGACGGCCCGACTGGCCAACATGATTGCCGGGCTGCCCGTGCCGCTCGGAATTTTTTGTCAAAGCGATCACCGCGCCGCCGCGCTGTTCAATGCCTGCGAAGCGGCCGGACGCGGCGTGCCGGAGGAAATCGCGATACTCGGCGTCGGCAACAATGAAACGCTGTGCGAGTTTTCCCGGGTCCCGTTGTCCAGCGTCGATACCGACATGAAAGCGATCGCAAGGGAAGGGGCGGCCATGCTCGACCGGATGATGAGGGGCGAATCGTCGCCGAAAACGCCCATTCTCTTTCCGCCGATCGGCCTCGTTTCCCGCAAAAGCACGGCCGTCGTCCGCGCCGCCCACCCGCAGGTCGCCGAAGCCCTTTATTTTATCGTTACCCATTTCGCGCATCCGATCAACGCAACCGATGTCATACGCCACATCGGGGCAAGCCGCGATTGGTTGAGCCGCCTTTTCAGGAAACATGTCGGTCGAAGCATTTCCGAAGAACTGCTCCGCGTCCGGATCGAACAGGCCAAATACCTTCTACTGAGTACCGATAAAAAAATAGCGGAAATCGCAAAGGAAACAGGGTTCACCTCTTACGTCCATTTCGCCAAATCGTTTTTGCGTGCCGTCGGTTCGCCCGCGACCGAATTTGTCGCCGCCCATCGTGGGCATCGTTGAGCCGCTTCGCCGGGCTTTCTTGCCGAATCTGCGGTGCTCGGCGAACCTCGCCTACCTCCGAATGCCATCGTGTCGGCGTGCCCTATGTTTTTTTGTCGTTTCGCATGTCGTTTTGTCTGAATCGGCAATTTCGTATTGCATTTTTCGGACCGCAAACGATAATGGCCGTTCAGGGATTGTGGCTGATACTGCAATGATGAATTGCAACAAATGGATTGTAGTAATGGCGACGGGCGAGGTTTTCGTCTCCAAAGCCGACTATACTGGAAACGCGGTGAAATTGGTTGTTTGGTGCCGACCGCTTGTTGCATTCACTCACCACAACATCCGTGTAAATATCGGGTTGCCTGTTTCATTCGAGCAACAAGCGCGTTCGAGCAGCAGGCGGTTGTTCGCGGGAACGGTTGCAGGCTGTAGTTTCAGGCCGTTTGCGGTATAATTGATCCTGCCGGAGTGTCCAGCATGAGTTTTCTTCTTCTTCAGGTCGTGTCGTTTCGGAAAAGGACAGTGGTTTTCGGCATAGCGGCGTACTTCCTGCTCTCCGCGGTTTTTGCCGCGCCGGTTTCTGCCGCGCCGCGGGACGATTCGCCCATCCTCGGGGACTGGTGTCTCCAGGACGGTAAAACGGCGGCGGATGTCGATGACGCCTACCTTCGATCCGCGCAAAAACGCCGCAACGAACGCCTGAAAACGCTCAAGGCGACGTATCCGAAAATCGTTTTCACGAAGCACTTCGATATCGGCGGTTCGCATTACGCCTATACCGAGGCCCAGAGTGACGCCCAGGCCGAGCGCAATTTCGTGCGCGGTTCCGCGCTTTGTTTGTTGGAGTTGGGCGACGACGGCGAGTATCGTGAAAAAACGCTGCTTTCCGACCTGAACGGCGTGATCCGCGATCCGGCGGTGACCTTCGACGGGAAACGGATTCTTTTCGCCTGGAAAAAATCGGACCGGCTCGACGATTACCACCTGTACGATTACGACGTCGCCGACGGCCGGGTCCGGCAATTGACGTTCGGCAACGGGTACGCCGATTACGAGCCCTGTCCGCTGCCGAACGGCGACATCGTGTTCAATTCGACCCGGTGCGTCCAGGTCGTCGATTGCTGGTTGACGGAGGTTTCCAACCTCTACCGCTGCGACCGGGACGGCCGATTCCTGCGCCGCCTTTCGTTCGACCAGGTGCATACGAACCATCCGTCGCTCATGGACGACGGACGCATCCTTTACACCCGCTGGGATTACAACGATCGCGGCCAAATCTTTCCACAGGGCCTTTTCCAGATGAATGCCGACGGGACGCGGCAGACGGAATTTTACGGCAACAATTCATGGTTCCCGACGACGCTGATGCACGCGCGCGGCATCCCGGACGACAACGGCAAGGTGATCGCGATTTTTTCGGGACACCACAACCGGCAGTACGGCAAGGTCGGGATCGTCGATACCTCGCAGGGCCGGCAGGAGAATTCCGGGACGCGGTTGATCGCCCCGGTCCGGGAAACCAAAGCCGACCGCGTCGACTCCTGGGGGCAGAAAGGGGACCGCTTTTCGCATCCGTATCCGATCAACGGACGGGAGTTCCTGATTTCCTACAACCCGGGCAACACCGATCTTCCGCCTCTGGGCCCCGATGCGACGGAAAAGGAAAAACGCGACCGCAGGGACCGGGAACATACGCTGCGCACGCCGTTCGGCCTGTACTGGTTCAACGATCGCGGCGAACGGGAGCTGCTCGCTTACGATGCGAAGATTTCCTGCAACCAGCCGGTTCCGCTTGCCGCGCGACGGCCGGTCCAAATGCGCGACTCCCTGCCCGACCCGTCCAACGAATTCGGGACGTTCACGATGCAGGACGTTTATTTCGGCCCCGGCATGGAAGGCGTCGAACGCGGAACGGCCAGGACGCTGCGCGTGATCGCCCTCGATTTCCGGAGCGTGGGAATCGGCAAAAACGCCAACGGCGGCCCGGCCGGGGGCGCCATGGTCAGTACGCCCGTCTCCATTTCGCATGGAACCTGGGATGTCAAAATTCCGCTCGGCGACGTCCCGATCCACGAAGACGGGTCCGCGAGTTTCGTCGTTCCCGCCAAAACGCCGGTTTATTTCCAGATTCTCGACGAAAACGGCCATTGTATCCAGACAATGCGGTCTTGGGCGACGCTCCAGCCGGGCGAGACCTTTTCGTGTATCGGCTGCCACGAAGATAAAAATATCGCCGCGCCGCCGAGCGGAATATCGATGGCGACGCGCAAGGGGGCGCAACGACTGAAACCGTTTTACGGCGAAGCCCGCGGCTTCAGTTTCGCCAGGGAAATCCAGCCGATTCTCGATAAACACTGTATCGAATGCCACCATGATGCGCAAAAAGAACCGCCCTACCGGTTCGCAAAAATCGGGGCCGCCGGAAACAAACCGTTCGCCGATTTCGAGGCTGCCAAGGACAAGCCGATTCTCCGGACGGCGTCGCCGTGGCATTACACGACCGAAACGCCGGCACAGAACTGGATGAAACCGGAGTATTTTGAGACGGCGCGGCGGCTGCCGCTCTCCAAGGGGGCATTCGGAAACGCCCCGAGCGGCAAACCGAATACGGATTGGAGCACCCCGGATCTTTGGATTTGGGGAACCGTCGAATTGCCGGAGGATTGGCAACCGCAGCCGCTGATCCTTCAATGTTTCCACGACGAAGAGATCGACCTTTTCGTCAACGGTAAAAAAGTGTTCTCGGAGTCGGGCCACACGCCGAAATACGAACACATTTATCTCGAAGCGCGCGAAACAGCCTCCTTTCGGGGAGGAACCAACTTTCTGGCGGCCCATATTCGCCAGACCGGCGGCGGCCAAGGTGTCGATCTCGGCCTCTGGAGCGTGAAAGCCGGCGGCCTCGCGCTCCCAGGGGAAAACGAAACGTCGGGCAAAACGCTTGCGGCGTTCAGCCTCAAAGGGGACCCCGTCCTCGACAGACATGCCAAACGGTATTGGTCGCAATCCTACCTGAACCTGACCAATTCGCAAAAACCCAAGCCGCACGAACCGTTTACAGGCCGACAAACACCGGTCGTCAACTGGATCAACGTCCAGGAAGGCCCGTCGATGCTTCCCCCGTACAAGGCGGGCGCGACACGCAGTCGGCTGATGAAAATGCTCGACCCGAATCTCGCCGTCGGCGGCCGGCCGCACCGGGATGTACGGCTGTCCCGGGAAGAACTCGACAAACTCGCCGCCTGGATCGACCTGCTGGTCCCGTACTGTGGCGACTACCTGGAAGCCAACGCCTGGGATGATAAGGAGTTGCAAAAGTTCGCCTACTACGAGAAAAAACGGGCCGACATGAAAGAAATGGATCGGGAAAACGTCCTGCGGCTCGTTGCACATCACCAGGATGGGGCCTCCGCGACCGAGTCCCGGGAAACCGCGGTTTCGAATAATGCGTACCGTAATCTGGCATTGAATCCCGACGCCGTCGATGTCGTACAGGATCAATCGCCGAAATTCTATCCGGCTGCGTCGAGCAACAGCGTGTGCCGCGGCGCGGCGGAGTTTGCCGCGTCCAACGGTATCGACGGCAAGACCGCGAACCGGGGGCACGGCTCGAATTTCCCGAGTTGGGGACCGGATCGGAACGTCAAGGACCTTTGGTGGAAAGTCGAGTTCGGCAAACCGGTCCACACGGACCGGGTCGTGATCCGTATTCGGGCCGACTTTCCGCACGACACATACTGGAAGGAATGCACGATCGAATGCTCGAACGGCTTCAAAAAGAGGATCAACCTGAAAAAGACGGCTGAGCCGCAGGAATTCCTGTTTCCGCCCCAGAGGATCGAATGGTTGAAATTGTGCGAATTCGTCCCGGAAACCGACGGCTGGGCCGCCCTCAGCGAAGTCGAAGTCTACGGTATCGATGCCGTTTCCCGGGAATATGTCGCACCCGGGACGGAAGGACTCTGAGACGGAAAACGGGGGTGTACGCGTTTGATTTTCATGTCGCGGTTTGTCATTCAATTTTCGGAGGAACCCATGTCTCTTGTGCTGAAAGCCATTGAAATTTCCCGAAGCCGACGATTCGGGAGCCTGTTTTCACGTAGGGTAAACAGGCCGTTGGACGGAAAACCCGACCGGCTTCGGTCTACAACCGTTCCGTATACAACCGTTCCGGCCCGACCGTTTGCGGTTGCGGCACGCTTTTTTGCGACGATCCTGCTCGTATCGGTCGTCGTTTTCGTTTCCGCAGCCGCCGCTTCGGATACGCCGCCGCTACAGATGCCGATGCAGATGCCGATGCAGACGCCGAAACTGTTCGTCGAATTGCCGGATTACTGCCCGACGCCCGATGGAATGGCCGTCGACGCCGAGGGAAATCTCGTGGTCGCCTGCCCGAATTACGCCGATCAAACGAAGCCGGCCTGTGTCGTCAAAATCGATAAGGAGGGAAACGTCAAAAAATGGTTCGACGTGCCCGTGTTGGCGGACACCGGACTCGCCTGTCCGATGGGCATCGCGTTCGGGCCGGCCGGGGAATTGTACATCTGCGACAACCAGGGCTGGAAGGGAACACCGGAAGGACAGTTCAAGGGCCGCCTGCTCGAATGCCGTGTCGAGGGAATGGGCGAGGAAGCCAAGGTTACGTGCCGTACCATCGCCGAAGGGCTCGAACATCCCAACGGTGTCCGGTTTCATCTGGGCAAACTTTACGTCACGAATTCCTTGATGAGCCGGGAAAACGATCCGAGCGGCTTGCTTGTCAGCGGCGTTTACTGTTTCGATCCGGGGACGAAAAAGGCGATCGCGGTTACGAACACGCGGAAGGACCCCGAATTGGTATGGAGCGTCCTGACCTATAACCGCGATTGCCAATACGGACTCGACGGAATCGCCTTCGACAAGGCCGGTCGGATGTACCTCGGCAATTTCGGCGACGGCACGATCTTACGGGCCGAACTCGACAAGAGCGGCAACGTGCTGACCTGCGAAACCTGGGCCAAGGACTTGAAGAATCTCCGGACGACCGACGGGATATGCTTCGATGAGAACGACAACCTTTATATCGCCGACTTTTCCGACAACGCCATCGCGGTCGTACGACCCGATTCGAGGGTTTACCGGATTGCCCGCTCTCCCGATTCCGACGGTGCGAACGGGGAACTCGATCAGCCCGGCGAACCGATCGTGTGGAACGGCCGGCTCTACGTGACCTGTTTCGATTGTGTGACCGGACCGGACAAAGTCAACACGAAACACGATCCGCCCTTTACGATTACGACGCTGGACCTGCCGGACCAACTTGATACGGAAAGCCATTGAAATTTCCCGAAGCCGGCTTCAGAAAGCCCGCCCACCGGAACGACATTGCCGAAGGTCTACTGGAAACGCGGTGAAAACGGACCTTTGGTCAAGTCTGCCTGCCGCGTTCACCCGCATCTAACTCTTGTTAATACAATTGCTTACACGGATCGTTCGAGCGGCAGGCGATTGTTCGCGGGGACAGTTTCAGGCCGTAGTTTCATGCCGTTTACAGTATGAATGGTAAACGAGCGGATCGATCGGGCGATGTTTATGTGACGACTCGATCGGTTGCGGTCTACAAGGAATCCATGAAAATGCATACTCTCCATCAGGAACAACCCGAGGACGTTCGGACCCCGGATGTTCAAACACGTGACGTTCAAACTCTTGACGTTCAAACGGTCGCCTCGATGTTGGACGTCAGCGCCGTTCAGGCCAATTCGACCCGTGAACAAGTCCGGGATTTCGCGGACGTCGCCCTCCGGTACGATTGCAAGGCCGTCTTCGTGCTCCCCTGCTTTCTCCCTTATCTCCGTGATTACCGCGCGGAAAACGGCGGCAAATTTCTCCTTGGCGCCCCGGTCGGTTTTCCGAGCGGCGGCACGAGCACGGCGATGAAGGTCCTGGAGGCGAAAAGCGAACTGGCCGACGGGGCGGAGGAAATCGACATGATGCTCAATGTCGGCTACGTTCTCAGCGGAATGTACCGGGAAGCCCTCGACGATATCAGGGCGGTGAAGGAAGCGGTCGGCCCGACGACGCTCAAAGTGATTATCGAATGTCATTATCTGGACAACGACCTGATTCGCCGCGTTGCCGGGATGGTCGTCGAAGGAGGGGCCCAGTGGGTCAAGACCGGGACCGGCTGGACGCCGACCGGCGCGACGCTTGAAAATGTCGCCCTGCTGAAAAGGACCGTCGGTGATGCCGCCAAAGTCAAGGCTTCCGGGGGGGTGCGCTCTTTCGAAACGGTCCGGGAAATGCACCGCTTGGGCGTGGAACGCTTCGGCGTCGGCGGCAGTGCCAGAACCATCCT
>DOMV01000452.1 GCA_003509805.1 Planctomycetaceae bacterium | reverse complement strand
GCCACCAGGTCGCTCGCCGTCGTCCGGACGAGGCCGCTGGAATCGGTAACGAGGTGAACCGTGAGCGCGCCGCGCTCGATCAGGCCGCCGCCCGAAACGAAGGAATCGTCGTTGATGAAATCGATCGGGCCCGTTCCCGCCTCTTCGCCGCTTGCATAATTGCTCGCCGTGAACATGCCGCCGAGCACGGCATCCCGGTTGATAACGGAAATAACGTCGTTGGCCGTCGGTGCCCGCACGCCGCCCGGTACGGTCGCGTCCTCGATATTCGTCATCCATACGGTTACCGTTCCCGCATGGCCGCCGGTCGAACCGGTGTTGCCGACTTCCATCGGTTTATTGGTCAAATTCATCGCCTCGAAAGTCCCGGTCCCATTGTTGCGGCCGGTGAAATCGTCCCCCCAATCGACCGAGGAGGCTTCGGACAACGCCGCCGTGAAGCCGAGATCGGCGTTGTTGATTTCCGTAATCACGTCGTTGGCCGTGATTTGCCCGAGCAACGAACGGTTGAGCGAAATGTCGATCGCGCCTGTCAACGGGTTGTGGGAAACCAGTATCCGTTCCGACTGGTCCGGCACCGAACGCATCGTGATCGGGACATTGTTGGAATCGACGCCCCGCTTGTTCGCCGTCATCGTAAACGTCGTATTCGGAATCACTCCGGTTCCGAGCGGGTTGAACGCAAGGAGCGCCTCGGCATGAGATTCGCCCGGATCGTACTCGGCCCAGCCGCCGGCACGGTCGACATCGGTTCGGGAAGGATCGTCGGTCGCTTTCTTGATTTGAATAAGGATGTCGTCGTAAATCTCCCCTTTGCGATGGGCGGTCAGCAGCAGGCTCGCATTCGGGTTTTTCGCGTTCAGGATCGCGCGGGCGTAATCGACCGTATCCGGCGCGGTCGTCCTGTCGATCGACAGCTCCGTCGTTCCCGGCTCGGCGACGAAACGTATCTTCGGCGAATCGTTCGGACCGAGAAACTGGAGCCCGGTCCCGTCGTAGGGGCTCCCGTAATAGGCGACTTCCTCGAAAACGGAAACGGTCGCCAAACCGTGGTTGCCCGGGGCGAGTCGGGCCGTCAGCGGCGGCGGATCGCTTGCGTCCCGGTAAAGGCCGTTCGTGTTTTCCACATGGAGATCGGCAAGCAGATTTTCCCCCATGGTCGTTCCCCAAAGTGCGCTGTTGTTCAACGCCGTGACGACTTCCCGGGCGGAACTCAGGACGGCCCCGCCGGTTTGGCCCCCTTCGAACACGCCTTGGAACGAGGTCTTTCGCGAAATCCCCCGCAGTTTTTCCTCCTCGCTCGCGTAGAGACGGATCACGCCGGTCCCGTCGTTGTCGACGGTCGGTTGCACGTCGAACAGGTCCGCCGCCCGCTCGCTGCCCCGGGAAGACTGGGAGTGCAGATTGAATATCGATGAAATGGCGTTGGCCGTATAACCGTCCTCCTTGTCCGGATCAAGCACGATGAAAAGGGAACCCGCGTCGCCGCCGCTGTTTTGCGTATTCGTCGTCCCGGCGGCGCCGTCCGGGACGATGTCGGCTCTGTTGATTTTTATCGCGGCCATCCCGGTCGGCGGATTCTTGCCGAGCGAACCGTCGGAAAAGTCCATGTCGAAATTCCCTTCCCAGGAAATCGCCCCGGCAACGTCGCCAAAGGTCGCGCCCAGTGACGTGTTGACGTAGACGCGAAGCATTTTCGAACCGGAATCGTAGACGGCTTTCGCCAATTCCCCGTCCGTGAGCACGTTGCGCGCGCTGTCCTCGACAAGCTGAATCGCCGTATTGTTGTATTCCGCGCCGGGCGTACTTGCCGATACGGTCGCATAAAGCCCCGTGAGGGGTTGACCGGTATCCGGATCCGTGAAGCCGGGAAGACCGTTGATATCGCCCATCAATCCCCGGGAACGGGTCGGGCCGTCGTTATAGTAAGCGTACGGGTCGCCGATAGCGCTCGTTTTTCCGTTGTCCAGGAAATCCGCTTGCGTTTTCCGGCCGTCGACGAAATAGACGCTCGCGTTATTGTACTGGGAGCCCTCCGTGTTCGCTTTGAATTGCAGCGCGTTATTGTCGGGAATCGGATTACCCTGCGCGTCGACGGTATTGTCGACCCTCGGCGCGGAGGCGTTGGCCCAGGATTCCGTCCGGAGTTTGACGTTGATCGTCGCCGGGACGCCTTCCCCGAGTGATTCGACATACTCGACGACGATTCCTTCGGAATCCCCCGGCGTGAATTTGACATCAATGCAACCGGCGGCCGCCCCCGCTTTCCCGGCCTGGATGATGATGTCGTTGTTCAGGCCCGTACTGCTGACGAGCAATTGACCGGCGACCGCCGAATTGCCGAGTTCCGCGACCACGCCCGTGGCGCTGGAAAGCCGGTTGACCATTTCGGCGATCGAAACGACGGAAGTCCCTTTTTCGAAAAACTGGGTCGTATACCCGACGTTGCCCCCGATCGAAAGCGTGATATCCTCCGGTAGAACGGCATGATTGTAGTACAGGGCCGCCTTCGTCGCCGCTTTCTCCACGTTGATGTTCACGGGAATCGGGGCGCCGTCCGTCCCGAACCGGACTTCATGAATCTGGAGATCGTTCAACGCGTTGCGATCCACGCCGGTCGTAATCACATCCAGCGAGCCGTCGAGCAGATTACGGCCCATGAACGAAGTGAGCGCGGCAATCCGGTTGATCGCCTGGAGCGAAGCGTCGATCTGGAGCTGGTTCGCATAAAGCATCTCCTCGGTCATGATTCCCGTGTTGGCCGACTCGGTCACCAGGCCGCGAATTTCGTTCAACAGCCGCGAAACTTCCCCCAACGCACTGTCGGCCACCGCGATCATGCTGTTGGCTCGCGAGGTATTCTTGATCCCGGTCTCGACTCCCGTGATTTCCGATCGCAACAATTCACTGGCCATTAGGCCGGCCGGATCGTCCTTGCCGCTGTTGATGCGGAATCCCGTGCTGAGCCGTTCCAGCGACGTACCGAGCGTCGACATGTTCCGATTCAGCGATTTCATCGCCGTCAGGGAAGGGATATTCGTGTAAATCCTGGTCACGAAAGAGTCTCCTTACTTTCTGATACCGCCGCTTATACCGTAAACGGCATGATAATCCTCCCGCGCACAATCGCCTGCCGCTCGAACGATCTACGTAAATGCTTACATTAAAAAAGTTGTGGGCAAGTGAGTACGGCAGGCAGACTTGACCAAATTGTCCGTTCTCATCGCGTTTCCAGTCGAGTTGGTCAAACGACGGCGCATTTTTCCCGTTCGCTCACGATGTCTGCGCATTATGCTGTCTATAATCATCGAATCGACTGAAGGGAACATTTCGTTTATCTCCAATATTCCCGTTAGGTAAAATAGACAAAACACGTTGCCTTGAGTGCATTTTCAGATATGCGAAACATCTTTTGGAGTTATCCGAAGCCGTTGCCGCCCGAAAAGAGTTGATTTT
>DOMV01000485.1:6839-7003 GCA_003509805.1 Planctomycetaceae bacterium | reverse complement strand
GCGTTCCAGCATTCGATTCCGACGCCCGGGACGATTCGCCGCAGGCCGAGACCCCACGCGGTATCCACGTCGACCTGTTTTGCCGTCAGCGATTCGAGCGGGATTGCCGCTTCGATAAGCCAATGATCCTCTTCTTCCGTTCGGGCGACGAACCAATTCGGATT
>DOMV01000485.1:0-6813 GCA_003509805.1 Planctomycetaceae bacterium | reverse complement strand
TAATCCCGGTCGACGTCGATCAGTATCTCGACCCGGTCGTGTTTTGCCAGGTCCGAATCCCGGCTTCGCGGCGTATCCGCAATCGGTTCGTAAACGAATTCCTTCGTTTTTCGACAACGCAGACCGAAGTAAAGGTATTGATCGTCGTGCAGGAACATCACTTGGGTTCCGATCGGTCGCGACCGGGCGACATTCTTGTCTTCCCGCAGTTGCCCGGACGGTTTGGGCGTTTTCGGGTCGCCCGGCCCCGGCAGGAGTTCGTTCAAACGTTGCCGCGGCGTCGCGGGAGTCAACGTGTACAATTTACTCCCGTACCAGAGATCCCGGTCTTCTTCGCCGTCGAATTTTCCTTCCAGGAAAGGCATCCGGGCGGTTCGCGTGCAAATGACGGCCGGGATCGGGCATTCCTGCTGTTCCTTGGGCAGGAGCGATTTGTCGAAGACCCCGAGCCAATACTCGGCCCTCGCACGCATCGACCAGACATCGTCGTTCGGGGCGCGTGCGCGGGAGAGGAAATACTGTTCCGGATTACCGCTCCACCCGCGAAGACGTTGTGCGGCGGCAACGGCGAACCGGATTTGCGGATCGTTGAATTGTTCCGGATAGAGCCGTTCGAATATTTTGCCGAACATGACGGCTTGGTCGGTCCGCCCCGTGAGATGTGCCGGAATCCGTTGCCGGATCAATTCTTCCGATGAAATCTCACCCTGTTGCCCGCCCTGCGACTCGAATGCCCGGGCCTGTCGCGACACTTCCCGCATCTGGTCTTCCATCGTCGGCTTCGAAAGCGTACGCGAAGGCGTCGGGCCACCCGGGGAGGAATACTCCGGACCATGACTCCCATGTGCGGCGCCGCTGATCCCTTCGACGAAAAACGACCGCATCGCCGTTTCCTCACTGGCGTAATACCGGATCAGCCAGAGAAACGCCTCGCCGGCCAACGGATGGCGCTGGTGTTCCGTAACGACCTGGGTATAAACCTCCGCGGCAGATTCCCAATCGCCGTGTTGTGCATAACGACGGCCCATATCGAGCAAGACGTTGACGGCGCCGTCCTTGTCGAGCTTTCGGGCCATTTCCCCGGCTGCGGCCGCGAGACGGAGATTCGGCATCGTCGATCGTGTTGTCGATCGTGTCGCGGCGGCGCCCTGGCCGGCGACTTTGCCGTTCGCCTGGGCGGCGGCCATTTTTTCAAGGATGTTAAGGATGTTGCGACGCTGGGTCATCCGACGGTGGGCTTCCTCCTGCTGATCGAGAAAAACGCCGACCAATCCCCTTCGCGCTTCGGAACCGGGCATGATGTTCAAACCGGCCAGGAAATCATGGTGCTGCGTTTTCGCGCCGCGATCGAGCGGCGTCGCGAATTCGAGCGTTTGCGGGACCGGATACCGATCCGAACGAAGCAGGCCCCGGGCGGTGTCGGCCAGTTCATTGAACGGCAAACCAAGCCGGGACGCCAGGTTCCACGGACGGACGGATAGGTCGCCGCTCACGCCCTTCGGGAGGGACAAATGAACTTTTTTCACCGTCCACGGTTCCAATTCCGCTACGGTCACTTGTTCCGGAAAACGGGTTGCATCCGCCGCATCTTCAACGGCGGCCGTCAATTCCGTCTGGATCAGCGTGTCNNATGATTTCGGGCTTCCATTGCCGAATCATTTGCACCAGGGCGGCGCGAAATTTTTCCGCGCCTTTTCCGTCATGATCCTTATCGAATCGTTTTAATATTTGTTCCCGCGACGTGAGCAATTCGTTTTCGTCGCTGGAAAACGCCCACAATTCGATCGTCGCCGACCCGCCACAGCGGTTGACCGCCTCATGCAAACGCTGTCCGCGGGGAATGCCGTTTTCAGCGACCGGGTTCACGGAATCGGGACGGACCGGTATCCCGAGGCCGCCCAAATAGCCTTCGTCGCCGCACAATTTGGCCAACGTTTCGAAAGGAACTTTGTCGATATCCGCGTACAGGGCCAATACCGACAATCGCCTTCCGCCGATACGGCGTACGAGCCATGTTTTACCGCCGTTTTCCGTCGCGAGAATCATCCCGAGATCTCCGACCGCCCAGCCGTGCTCCGTATCGGTGAAAACCATTTTCCGGATCGGCAGGGAAACACCCGTCGAGCAGACATCCCACGTCCGGCCGCCGTTTTTCGTACTGAAGATTTTCGTTCCCGGCGACCCGGCCACCCAGAGCCGGTTTCCGGAAACGCAAAGCGTATTCAGGTCGAAAAGGTTTTCCGAATTTTCCGGAAGCGGTTTGGCGGGCGGAACCCAGTTGCGGCCGCTGTCCGAGGAACAAAGAATCAGGCCGCCTTCACCGACCATCCAGCACGGGAACCCGGTTTTCGTTTTAAGCTGAGGGTACATCCGGACCGCGCGGGGGCGTCGTATTCCCACGGCCGGCAGCGACATGGGCAGAACGTTCGTATCGATCGTTTGAACGATTCCATCGAATCCGAGGCCGATTCCCTTTTGGTTCGCGGGATCATAAAAATCGACACAGCGCCAACCTTCGGTTTTCTTGCCGGGAACGGGCGTCCATGTCCGGCCTCCGTTTGAAGTCGTAAATAGGCCGCTCGGGCAGGATTCCGAAGAGCAGCCGGCCGCCCAGCCGTTTTCCGCGTCATTCATGACGACCTGGTACAGGATCGGGAGTTGCGGGTCCCGCGTCCATTGCCAGTTTCGCCCTCCGTCTGCCGTCACCAGAACGACGCCGCGGCCCTGACGGGAATAGGGGACCGTATATCCCCCGACAATAATTCCCCGGTTTTCGTCGACGAAATGAACCCCGTTGAGCGGGGCGTCGATCGGACAGTTCTGGAGCACCCACTGGCTGCCGTTGCCGCTGAACCAGATTGTTCCGTGATCGCCGACCGCCCAACCGCAGTTGTTGTTGATGAAACAGACGTCGTTGAGCCGGGCGTCGAATTTCATTTCTTCATAAGGATCGATCGTTCCCGCGAGGGGTTGTCTCTCCCGCTGTCCATTCATGAAGCCCACCGTCAACGGATCGCGCGGATTGCCAAGCGGGGGCGGCAGTTCTGCGTCGTTTCCTGTGCCGTTTCCCATCGCATCGAACGGCATATTGGAGACGGTCATTCGCGATTCCCGGGGTTCGACATAAATCAGGTCATCCGCGCGCGCCAGCGGATCCTTCAGGAAACCTCCTTGCGGCGGACCGGGCGGTATCATCTCCTGCCGTGTCGGCATGTTTACCCCATACATGGAATCGGCATGGGAGGGATCGGCATGAGAGGGATGGTTCCCGTTCAACCCCTTGCTTTCCTTGTAGGCATCGGCCAGCATCTGCTTCCTGCTCGGCTGGGCGTCGACACCGCCCGTGAAAAACAGGAAAACGGAGGTTGTACCGAAAACCATCAGGATTTCCCGAAGCCGAGTGCGTGCCGGCCGGGCGGTAGGCTCCCGATGCTTCGCATGGTCGCCAACGTGAGCGACTGCCTGGAAGGGAAACGGGCGGCTGGACGGAAAACGGGGCCGGCTTCGGTGTAAAAGGCGAAACGGAAGACCGTAAAGAAATGTTTTCATCGGAACACGAAACTACGTGAAAAGAACGGGAAAAACTCAGGACGAAGCATAAGAAAGCGAACCACTTGCGTCAAGAGCAAAAACTCCTCGTCCGATCGACGTCGATCCGCGCGATTCCGGTCTGTTCCCGCCGTCGTTTCACAGAGATACTGAAAATCATCGGAATTCCCCGAAGCCGACGATCCGGAAGAACGGACGGTCCGTGGTTGCCCACACGTATACCGGAAACGCGATGAAAACGGACATTTAGCCAAGTCGGCCTGTCGCACGTGCTCCTAACTCCTGTTCGTATAACGACATGAACGGAGCATTCGAGCGGCGGGCGATTGTGCGCAGGAGGATTCTCATGCCGTTTACGGTCTATCAGGCGTGGATTTCGACGATATCTTTATCGTTGAGAACGTAATCCCCTTTCATCGGCGTCCCGTCGTGTACGGCGGCCCCCCAGACGCGGCCGTATTTCAGGCTCCTGGCGTAATCCTTGTGAATCATCTCGGCAAGTTCCACCAGGGTCGAACCCCGTTTCGGCGTGAAGGGCCGATCCATGTCCGCTTCTTTTTTCGAGGGGGCTTTCGTGTAGACGCGAATCACTTCCATCGCCTCGTAGACGGCGTTGCGCAACGGTTCGAGCGTCGCAACATCCTCGGCCGAAATCCGGAATTCCTCGTAAGGCAGGGGGCATAATTCGTGCAGCAACTCCAGACGCTCGCTCGCCCCCTCGGCATCGATTTTATTCGCGATCAGAAACGTCCGGGTAAAGGAAAGACCGACATCTTCTTCATCGAGCGTGCTTTCCGTCGAAAGCCGGGTCTTCGTCGCATTCAGCCGGTTGACGACGTCCTGGACTTGCTCGATCCCGTCGTCGGAAGCGAGATCGACCATCAGCAATACGAGTTCCGCGGCACGCACATATCCCAGGATGTACGGTTCCAGAAAATCGGGCGTAATCGGCGGCGTGTCGATCAGTTGGACGAACACGTCTTCCCATTGCATCATCCCGGGCTGCGGCTGTTGCGTCGTGAACGGATAGGGAGCGACTTCCGGCGTCGCCCGGGTCAACGACGTAAGCAACCGGCTCTTGCCCGCGTTGGGACCGCCGATAATCACCGCCGTCCCGGCTCCCTGGCGGGGAATCTTGAACGACCGGCCGCCCCCGCTTTTTTTCGCGCCGGAACGTTGGGATTCGATCTCCTTTTTCGTGTCGGAAATTTGCGTTTTGAGCTTTGCCTGGAGGTGGTCGGTTCCTTTGTGCTTCGGCATTTCCGCCAGCATGATTTGCAACCATTTAAGCTCTTCCTCCGGCGTCTGGGCCCGGCGATAATTGTCTTCCGCTTTCTTGTATTGTTGTGTTAAATTGGCAGGCATGGGTTCTCGTCGATCATCCTCGTTTCTTTTTATGCGATATGCGAAACTCCGGTCGCTACGCTACGTCCCCGGCTTCCGTGTGTTTCCTGCCCGGCGGCCGTTTCGGGGCTCATTCCCCTTTTTCCAGGCCGTAGCGTTTGATCTTGCGGTCAAGCGTGGTCCGTTCGATTCCGAGTAGTTTGGATGCGAGGCTCTTGTTCCATTGGAGATGGTTGAGTGTCCGCATGATGTGGTTGCGTTCGACGTCGTCGAGGGAAAGGGGCACGAAAATGTCCGATGTGGATTCGCGTCGGATGTCCGTTTCACCGGTCGTATGGAGCGTCGTCAGCAGGAGGTCGCTCTCTTGGACCCAAGGGCCCGCGCTGAGGACGACGGCCCGTTCGACCACGTTTTTCAGTTCGCGAATATTCCCGGGCCAACGGTAATTCATGAGGACCCGCATCGCTTCCGGGGAAAAACCCTGGTATTTGCGGCCCGTCTCCTTGCTGAACTTGTCGAGGAAATAATCGGCCAAAATCGGGATGTCTTCAAGCCGTTTGCGGAGCGGCGGAATGATGATCTCCAGAACGCGGAGCCGGAAAAACAAGTCGTGCCGAAAATGGCCGCCGGCGACTTCCTTTTCCAGGTCCCTGTTGGTGGCGGCGATCACGCGGGCATCCACCACGATCGGCGCGTTTCCGCCGACCCGCTCGAAAGGATGCCCTTCGAGAACCCGCAAGAATTTAGCCTGCAACGCCTGGCTCATTTCGCCGATTTCATCGAGAAAAAGCGTTCCGCCGTCCGCCATCTCAAAGCGGCCTTTGCGGCTTGAAACCGCGTCGGTAAAGGCTCCTTTTTCATGACCGAACAGTTCGCTCTCAATAAGCGTGTCGGGAATGGCGGCGCAGTTTACTTCGACAAAACACTTATCAGCGCGCGATGAAAAATCGTGTACCGCGCGGGCGGCAACTTCTTTACCCGTACCGTTTTCTCCGCTGATCAATATCCGCGCGTCCGATTGAGCCGCCTGCTTTATTAAAGCTCTGATATGTTCTATCTGTTTGCTCACACCAAGAATATCCATTTTGGGAGCAATTCGTTTCTTAAGATCGATATTCTCCTTCCGAAGATTTTGAATAGCGATGGCGTTTCTTGTAACAGTTAACACTTTATCCAGCGAAAGCGGCTTTTCCAGAAAATCGAAAGCTCCGAGCTTTACCGCGCGGACTGCCATATCAATGTTTGCGTGCCCTGAAATAACAATAATTTCAATCTGCGGAAAATCTTTTCTGATGCGTTCGAGCGCTTCAAGCCCTCCCATGTTAGGAAGCAGAACATCAAGAAAAATTAGATCGATCTGCTGCCGTGAAAGTATATCCAAACCGATAATGGCATCTTCCGCGCTAAACGCGTGATAGCGTTCATCTTCCAAAACCGATGCCAATGTCGTGCGTATGCCTTGCTCGTCGTCAATTATCAATATGTTCATGTACTCGTAATATCCTTCTTTTCTTCGGTCGGGCGCTGCTCAGTTGGGAACGCTTCCTGCGGATGTATGTCCATGGGAAGATCGATAAAAAAGGTTGTTCCCGCTCCCGGCGCGGAATTAAACCAAATATTTCCGCCGTGATCCGCTACAATCCTTTCAACAATAGGAAGCCCCAATCCCGTTCCTGATTCTTTTGTGGTAAAATACGGCGTAAACAACTGGGATTGTTTATCCTCCGGAATCCCTTTTCCGAAATCTTTAATGCTCATCCTACAATAACGGCTGTCTCGTTTTTTGACAAGATCAGTCCGAATATCAATGATTCCCTTTCCTTCCATAGCATCGATAGAATTGATGATTAAATTAGTAAGAATTTGAAAAAAATGCTTTTTATCAATTTTGATGGTAATTTCAGGATCGATATGATCAAT
>DOMV01000070.1:171-4200 GCA_003509805.1 Planctomycetaceae bacterium | reverse complement strand
ATCCTCCAATACGAACACGATTCGCGGAAAGCGCGGCAGCGTCCTCTTCGATGAAACGGCGCCGAAGCACTTTGAAAAGACGCGGAAAATTCTCCTGCCGAAGGATGAAATCCGGCGTCGTTTGACCGGCGAGTACGCGACGGAGGTGTCCGATGCGAGCGGAATGCTCCTGATCGACATGGTCAAGCGCAACTGGTCGAGCGAGTTGCTCCGGGCGCTCGATCTCGACGTGAACCTGTTCGGCAAGGTTTATGAATCGGAGGGTGTTACGGGAACGCTCACGCCGGAAGCCGCAAAAAGCTTGGGGCTTACGACCGATTGCTTCGTGGTCGGCGGTGCGGGCGACTGCGCGGCCGGAGCCGTCGGGAACGGAATCGTCTCCGGCGGTGTGCTCTCGACCTCGATCGGGACGAGCGGCGTGATGTTCGTCCACAGCGATGCCGTGAAAATCGATCCGCGGGGCCGGCTCCACACCTTTTGTCACGCGGTCCGTGGGAAATGGCATCAAATGGGTGTCAACCTGTCCAGCGGCGGGTCGTTGCACTGGTTCCGCGACGCGCTTTGCGCCCGGGTGATGGAAGAAGCAAAAAAGAAAAAGATCGATGTGTACGATCTCCTGACCCGGGAGGCGGCCGCCGTTCCGGCCGGAANNTTCCTGCCGTATCTGAGCGGAGAGCGTACCCCTCATGCCGATCCCGACGCCCGGGGCTGTTTCATCGGCTTGACGCTCGCCCACGGTCGCGGCCACTTGGTGCGTTCGATCATGGAAGGGGTCGCCTATTCGATGCGGGATTCGCTGGAAATCATCACGAAGGAGCTCGGGGTGCCCGTGCGGCAAATCCGCGCTTCCGGCGGCGGGTCGCGCAGCCCGCTTTGGCGGCAAATCCAGGCGGACACGTTCGGCCGGACGGTTGTGACGATCAATTCGGAGGAAGGACCGGCGTTCGGTGTCGCGCTGCTGGCGGCCGTCGGCGGCGGCGAATACAAGGGGATCGCCGAAGCCTGCAAGGCTGCGATCAAGGTGGTCAAGGAAACGGCGCCCGACCCGAAGACGCGAAAAACGTACGACAAGGGAATGCCCGTCTACCAGGATCTTTACCGTTCCCTCAAGGACGACTTCAAAAAAATCGCGGCCCTCGGATGAAAGGGGGCGGGGCAATGATCGTCTTCATCGGTCGTCTTCATCGGGTTGACGTTTCCCGTCATGTCGCGGCGGCATCGTCGCCCGTGTCGACGCCAACTCCACGATCCGTTCGAGAATCGCTTCCGGTTCCGCCATGCGGCCGGGACCGGTTTCCCCGCAACTGAGTCGGCCCGGTTCGGGACCGATCAGGAAAAAACCGTCGGCTTCCAGTCGCCGGACATTCCGTTGCACCGCCGGTTTGTTCCACATCACGCCGTTCATCGCGGGGGCCACAAGGATGGGGCCGTCGAAAGAAAGCACGATCGTACTTATCAAGTCGTCCGCGATTCCGTTGGCCGCTTTGCCCAGAAAATTCGCCGTCGCCGGAGCGATGCAAAACACGTCGGCCCGACGCGCCGTTTCGATGTGGGCGTGCGCGAGCGACCCGTCGAACACGTCGGTTCGGACCGGTCGGCCGGTGAGCGATTCAAACGTCTTGGGGGCAACCAGCCGGGTGGCCGACTCCGTCATGACAACGGAAACGCCGTAATCCTGCCGGACCAGCCGACTGACGAGCATGGCGCTCTTGTAGGCGGCGATTCCCCCGGTGACGCCGATTAAAATCTCGCGGTCCGTCATGCGCTTGTCGGACGATCAGCGGTCGTCGCCCGTCGGGGAATCGAATTCGGAAACGCCGAGCACGGAGTCCGTGAAATCCAAGCCCGCAATATCGGCGGCGGACGCGTCTCCGCGCCGTTCGACCAGGTTGTTGTCGAAATCCAGATAAATCCTGTCTTCCAGAATTTCCTGGATCACCACCTGCATGGGCTCTTTTTTCTCGGTATCGACAAAGGAACGCGCTCCCTTGTTGAGCGAAACGAGCCGTTTTTGGATCAAGGTCGACAATTTGAATCGACCGCCGACTTTCGTTATCAGGCTTTCTTCTTTCAGTTCTTCAATCATGAGATTTGGTGAAATACAGAGTTTTCAAAAACGGGGTTGTGCGATGCGGGACCGAAGATCGACCGGGGAAAAGCCCTTTCGGTGCGACAACCGGTTACCGTCAAGTTGGCCGGTCTTTCCGTTCCAAGCTCTCCAGTATCCGGCAAAACCGCTCGACCGCGGCGTCGAGATCGTCGTTGACGATTCGGTAATCATATTGTCCGGCCGCGGCCAATTCCGCCTCGGCTCGTTCCAGGCGTTTACGGAGCGATTCGTCGTTTTCCGAGCCGCGTCCGAGGAGCCGCTCGTGCAACACGTCCATGTTTTGCGGTTCGATAAATATCGTAATCGCCTCGGGACACAGCCGTTTGGCCGTCTCGGCACCCTGGAAGTCGATTTCGAGGACGACCCATTTTCCTTCCCGCAAACGTTCTTCGACGGGCGCGGCAAGCGTTCCGTACCAGTTTCCGCCGGCATACACTTCGAAGCATTCGAGAAACTCTCCCGCTTCGCGCCGCCGTTGAAATTCGTCCCTTGTCAGGAAATAATAATCGATCGCGTGTCGTTCGCCCGCCCTGGGAGGCCGGGTCGTCGCCGAAACGCTCACCGTCAAGGGCTGTTTCGAACGTTCCATCACTCGGCGCAAAAGCGTTCCTTTACCGACCCCCGAGGGACCCGAAACGATCAACAATCTGCCGGGCTGCATGCTCATTCGACGTTTTGCACCATTTCACGAATCCGTTCGATGATATTTTTCATTTCGACGACGTGTTTCGTAATGCCCGCGTCGCCGGCCTTGGAACCGATCGTATTGACCTCCCGAAAGAATTCCTGTGTGAGAAAATCGAGTTTCCGGCCGACGCCCTCGCGCGGGTCCCGGCCGGACTTGTCGGCGACCAATTCGCGAAACTGGTTGAAATGCGAATGCAAACGCACCGTTTCCTCGGAAATATCGGCTCGGTCCGTAAACAGGGCGACCTCGCGGACCAGATCGGCGTGTTGAAGCTGCAAATCCATTTCCTGCATAACTTTACCAATACGATCCGCAAGGCGGACCCGGTATAGTTCGACGACTTTCGGTGCGAGCCGCTCGATTTCCTCCAAATGCCCGACCAACCCGTCGAGATTTCCAAGGAGGTCGTTCCCCATGGAAACGCCCTCGGCAAGCCTCATTTTCCGCAATTCTTCCAAGGCAAGCGATAGTGCTCGCTCAATCGTGGGCCAAACCTGTTCGGCCCGGGCGTTTTCTTCGCCGTACGTTTCCTCAACGACACCCGGCAAGCGTAAAAGCCGATCGAGTGAGGGGTTCCGCTCCGGGTCGATCCGCTTCAACTGTTCCACATACGCATTCAGGACGGCAGGATTGAGCCGATAACGCATCGCGCCCGCTTCCTGTCGCATTCGAATCGTCGCGTTGACCGTTCCGCGAACGATTTTTTCACGAATCGCCGCTTCGATCCGACTTTCCAAGGAAACAAAACCCTCGGGCAAGCGGGTTGAAATTTTCAAATAACGGTTATTAACCGTTTTGATTTCGACAAAGATCGAGCAATCGCAACCCTCACCGTTTCCGGTCAACGCCGCCGTTCCAAAACCGGTCATGCTCAACAGCATCGTCGAACCTTTGCTGGTCGGTGAATGAAAATCGAACGCGACAGCACCCATGCACGGCGCAACGGCCTCCAAATTACCGGTTTGTTTCCGGTGCGGGAGCCGATTCCCGGGCCGGTGTTTCCGGTGTCGCTGTTTCGGTCGGCGCCGCTTCCGTCGTTGATGTTTCCGTTGTTGATGTTTCCGTTGTCAACGTCGCAGGCGTCGGCGTTGTCGTCGGGACGCGCGGTGTCGTCGTCGGTGCTTCGCCCGTCGAAGAGGCTGCGACGGGATTGGCGCCTTCGACGTTGAGATGACCGCCTCCCCAGGTTTTCAGGGCGAGAACGGTAAACCCGCAGAAGAAAAACCAGACT
>DOMV01000070.1:0-149 GCA_003509805.1 Planctomycetaceae bacterium | reverse complement strand
CCGCCGAAGGCGCCGGCCAACCCACCGCCTTTTCCACGTTGAATCAGGACCAGCAGAATCATGAATACGGACAACGGCAAGAGGGCGGCGATGAGGAGTGCGTTCATGGATGAATAAAAATTGCTGTATACTGAAGGCTGTTGACATTT